>WGBN01000025.1 GCA_015494245.1 Saprospiraceae bacterium
AAAATAACCAATTTACGGTAGTCAAAATGGCAGATGGCCCGATTTTACAAGGGGTTTTCCCCCTTTTTAAGCGTCATTTGTCCTGTGTGATACATTTTTTTGGCACTTTTGAAAAAAAAATCTCTAAGAGATTTGTTTTTTTAACATAAATGATGTATCTTTGCATCGGAAAATATGGATAACTTTTATTTGCATGCCAAAGGGGAACTTTGGTCATCGAAGAGAAGTTGCCAAAACAGCAGGGAAAAGAGTGCAACTGTAAGGGTGTGTTACCCCCCCCTTGCAATGCCCCCTTTTTATCTGCAAAGAGTCTGGAAAACCCTCAGGTATTGTTTAACTAAATCCAAAGTACAGTGAAAAAACACAAGATCAAACTCAAGAACTCCAACGAAAAGGTCATCCTGGACGAGCAGGGGTATGAATACCTCACTACGGACCCGAAGATGGTCAAGTTGGACATCCTCAACAACCTTCGCCTCCACTCAACGGGCTGTGCGGTTTATCAGAAGACGCAGAAGAAGCGTGGCGGAAAGGGCAAGGTTGTTACCCTTTACCTGCACAAAGTTTTGGCTGAGAAGTTTTTGAAAGGGCAAAAAACCCGAGTCAAAAAACTCGTAGGAGCCAAAAACGGAAACAAACTGGATTGTCGCATTGACAACCTGGTGTATCGTTCTCGTGCTACAGCCAGCCGTTTGCGCAAGACGCATAACCGCTGGGGCTTTACAGGTGTGTACAAAGAAGGCAAGCGCTTCCGCGCAGTTATTTCCGATCGCGGGCGTTCTTATCACCTTGGTATGTTCGACACGCCGGAAGAAGCAGCTCTTGCCTACAACAAAAAGTCCAAAGAGCTCTTTGGCGATGAAGGCAAGATCAACTACATCTCCCGTGCGCGCATGAAAGAGATCAAGGAAATGATCAAGAATCGTCCGCCTCGTGTAGAAACGCGCGGACGCAAGCGCAAGCACAAGATTTGACAGGAAACCATTTTTTCTGAGGGTTTTGACTTTTCAGAATCTCATGAGGGCGAAAAAACGCAGGTTTTTTCGCCCCTTTTAGTTTGTTCCATTTAGTCAATATTCCCTATCATTGCAGGACGAAAGCGCAGCGCATCCTGGCATGCCGCTGTCAGAGAGCACAAACAAACGAGATTTAGCATTGTATGGGTTGGTTCAAACGCCTTAAAGACGGTATTCAAACAGCTACTAAGTACAAGCGCGAAGCGCCGGACGGACTGTGGTATCAGTGCAAAGGCTGTGGAGAAACTTCCACCAGCAAGGAGCTGGAGGAAAATTTCTTCAAATGCCCCAAGTGCAACTACCACACGCGCATGAGTTCAACTCAGTATTTTGACATGCTTTTCGATGGCAGATATACGGAGTTGTTTGGCAATCTGGTCTCTGTAGATCGCCTGGAGTTTACCGATATCAAATCCTATAAAGACCGCCTCGAGGCTGCCCGCAAAAAGACCCAGCTCAAGGATGCCGTTGCCGTGGCGGAGGGCAAAGTCAAAAAATGCCCGCTCATCATAGCCGCTATGGATTTTTCCTTTATCGGAGGTTCTATGGGCTCGGTGGTGGGGGAAAAAATCGCCCGTGCCATTGATCGAGCCGTAGAAACCCGCACGCCCTTTCTCATGATCTCCAAGTCGGGAGGCGCCCGCATGATGGAGTCGGCCTTTTCGCTGATGCAAATGGCCAAGACGGCCGCCAAGCTCACCCGTTTGGCGAAAGCCAAAGTGCCTTATCTCTCCCTGATGACTGATCCCACTTCGGGAGGCGTTACAGCTTCTTTTGCCATGCTGGGTGACATCAATTTTGCAGAACCCAAAGCACTGATCGCCTTTGCAGGCCCGCGCGTGATCAAAGAAACCATCAAAAGGGATTTGCCGGAAGGCTTCCAGTCTTCGGAATTTTTGCTCGAACACGGCTTCCTCGACTTCATCGTTGATCGCAAAGACCTCAAAGATACGGTGGGTGATTTGCTGCAGCTCTTTATGGGGAAACACCGGCATGAAAGCAAGCCGCAAAGCCATCAGGAAGCAGCGCTTTCATCCGGGAGCAGTAAGTAAAAAGCCCTTTCTAAGGGGTCGAAATTCGAAACCATAAAATCGAGTACTTCAGGGCCGTAAGCAGCATAGTAC
>WGBN01000026.1 GCA_015494245.1 Saprospiraceae bacterium
TCTGTGTAATCTGTGATTCTGACGATGAGCGTGAGGGGCGTGACGGGCTAAACTCACCACGGAGGACACGGGGGACACGGAGTGTTCACGGAGAGGGCCGGTGAAATCGTGACAAGCGTGACGAACGTGACAAGCGCAACCCAACCATGCTTGAAGACGGGCACCTTAGCGTCTTAGCGAGAAATATGAAGACCAGATACAGGCTCAAAAGCATAGTCGGCTCGGGCTCATCCTTACCTCAACATCAGAACGCGAAGCGCCTGCCTGCCGGTGAGTGAGCAGGGCCGAACTCCGGTGCCTCGGCAGCAGGCAGGTTCCACATCAGAACGCGAAGCGTTCCACATTAGAACGCGAAGCGTTCCACATCAGAACGCGAAGCGTTCCACATTAGGCGCGAAGCGCCCACATTAGGCGCGAAGCGCCCACATTAGGCGCAAAGCGCCCACATTAAAGTATCTTTGCGCCATGAAACGCAAGCCCATCCAAAAAGCCCTGCTCTCCGTGTATCACAAAGACGGATTGGAGCCCATTGCCCGCCGCCTGCATCAGTTGGGGGTTGAACTCATCTCTACCGGTGGCACCAAGGCCTTTTTAGAATCCCTCGGCCTGCCCGTTACGGCTGTGGAAGAGCTCACTTCTTACCCTTCCATACTCGATGGGAGGGTGAAGACGCTGCACCCCAAAGTCTTCGGGGGCATTCTCGCCCGTCGTGAAGAGGCGCATCTGGCGCAACTGAGGGAATACGACATACCCGAAATAGACCTGGTAGTCGTGGACCTCTACCCTTTTGAGCAAACCGTAGCCGGCGGCGGCAGCGAAGCGGAAATCATCGAGAAAATAGACATCGGCGGCATCGCTCTGATACGCGCGGCAGCGAAGAACTTCGGCGATGTGGTCATCGTGCCTTCGCGCGAAGACTACGGCTATTTGCAGAAAATGCTCGAGCGCGAGCAGGCCTTCAGCGAGGCTGAAGAGCGGCGTCATCTCGCCCGCCGCGCCTTTGAGGTCTCCTCGCATTACGACATGGCCATTTTCTCCTATTTCGATGAGAAAGAAGCGCCTACTGCCTTCAAAGCCGACGCCCGTCCTGCCATCCGCCTGCGCTATGGGGAGAATCCTCACCAAAAAGCGCATTTCTTCGGGCCGCTGAACGAGCGCTTCCTGCAGCTCGGCGGCAAAGAGCTCTCTTACAACAACCTGGTGGACATAGACGCCGCCCTCAACCTCATCAACGAATTCCGGGGCGAAAAGCCGACGGTGGCCGTGCTGAAGCATACCAACCCCTGTGGTCTGGCTCAGCGCGAAACGGTGTTCGAAGCCTGGCAGGCCGCACTGGCCGGCGACCCCGTCTCTGCCTTCGGAGGCATCATCATCGCCAACACCGCCATAGATGAAGCCTCGGCCGAAGCCATCAACGGCATTTTCTACGAGGCGCTCGTCGCTCCGGCATTTTCCGAAAGGGCCAAAGAAATCCTGCTCAAAAAGAAAAAGCGCATCGTCCTGCAACTGAAAGACGACCGGCTACCCGCACGCCAATTCAAATCGCTGCTCGGGGGCGTGCTGCAGCAGGATGCCGACTTCAAAAGCGAAACGCCTGAGGAGTTGCGGCCCGTTACCGAAAAACGAGCCGATGAAGCGCTTTTGCAGGAGCTGCTCTTCGCCAATCGCGTGGTCAAGCACCTCAAGTCCAATGCTATTGCGCTGACCAAAAACCGCCAGCTCATCGGCATGGGCTGTGGCCAAACCAGCCGCATAGATGCCCTCAGGCAAGCCATCGAAAAGGCCCGGCGCATGGGCTTTGACCCCGCCGGCTCCGTGCTGGCCTCCGATGCCTTCTTCCCCTTTGCCGACTCGGTGGAGGCCGCCCATAAGGCCGGCATCAGCGCCGTCGTACAGCCTGGAGGTTCCATACGCGACCAGGACAGCATCGCCTATTGCAACCAACACGGCCTCTGCATGGTCTTTAGCGGAGTACGACACTTCAAGCACTGATGAACCTGAGCTTAGACATCGGAAATACCCACATCAAATTTGGCCTGTTCGAAGGGCATAAGTTGGTGCGCAGCGGTCGTCTGGAAACACCTTCCGAAGGCGTTATTTCTCCGACAAACAGGGAAGCCTGGGAGAGCCTGTACAACCCTCCGCCCGAATGGCTCATCTATTCCAGTGTGAGAAAGCATTTTGAAGCCACGCAACTCCATTTGCCCCCTCACCTTTCGCCTGCCACTGGTGAGCGGCAGGCGAAAGGTGAGGGACAGGCGAAAGGCATAAAAATAGTCCGGCTGCAAACCGGCACCCCGCTGCCCATCCAAAACCGCTACCTCACGCCGGAGACGCTGGGGCCCGACCGCCTCGCCGCTGCTGTGGGCGCTTATGCGCAATTTGGAGGGGCCAACTGCCTCATCATAGACGCCGGCTCCTGCATCACCCTCGACCTGCTGATAGAGGGCGCTTTTGAGGGGGGCAGCATCTCCCCGGGCCTCGACATGCGGCTCGATGCGATGCACCGGTTTACCGACGGGCTGCCGCGACCTGCTGAAAAGCGATTGCCCGGCGGCGAGACCGGAGATTTGATCCGGATCGGGAAGACCTCCGAAGAGGCCCTGCTGCTCGGGGCTTTACAGGGCGCTTTGTTAGAAATAGAGGGCTTCATAGCCCTGGCTGAACGGCAATACGGCCCGTTAAAAGTCCTTCTCACGGGCGGCGACGCTTCTTTTTTGGCGGATAAGCTGAAAAGAGAGATATTTGTGCTCCCAAATTTAGTATTGCGGGGGCTGAACGAAATTTTACTACACAATGTTTAAACGGATTTTCTACATCTGTACCTTCTTTTTTCCGGCCATGGCGCTATTTTCGCAACAGCCCCAGGACAACTCTCCTTACTCGCGCTATGGCCTGGGCGAGCAAGACGCGGGCTATATGGTCCATCAAAATTCGCTGGGCGGTTTGAGCGCGGCCAATTACCATCCGCTTTTCCTGAATGTCGGCAATCCCGCCTCCTACGCCTTCCTGCGGGCGACGGCTTTTGAGAGCGGGCTTTACGCCAAATACACGCAGCTCAAAAGCGCCTCCGAAGACGGCAAAACGGATGCCTGGGCGGGCAACATGACTTATCTCGCCCTGGGTTTCCCCCTCAAAAACCCCATCAACGAAGCCCGTGAGCGCAAGCGCTTCGACTGGCATACGGGCATGGGACTGGGCCTGCAGCCCTACTCCAAAATGGACTACAACGTGCTCTCCATAAGCAACCAACCGGAGGACACCACTTACAACTACTTCGTAGGCGCCGGCAGCACCAATCTGCTCTACTGGGCGGGAGCGCTGCGCTACAAAGACCTGGCCCTGGGCCTCAAAGCCGGCTATCTGTTCGGGCAGTTGGAATACACCCGCACGGTCATCTTTCAGGGCATCGGCCTGGCCTACAGCAACGACTTCTCCGATGACCTGACCGTTACGGGTGTTTACTGGGATGCCGGGCTGATGTACCGCCACCGTTTCAAAGACGAAAAGGGCGAAAAAAGCACCGACCGCATGGTGATTTTCGGCCTGAGCGGCAAACCGGCCACGAATTTTTACACCACCAGCACCAAGGTCTATCGCACAGTCAATTCCCAGGCGCCTTCGCTGTCTGACACCGTGCTCTATCAGCAAAACCTGCGCGAAAAAGGCAAATTGCCGGCCCGCTTCGCCCTCGGCCTGATGTTCATAGACAAAAACAAATGGCGCATAGGCGCGGAGTACAGCATGCAGATGTGGAGTCAATACGAAAATCCCGCCAAGCCCGAGCAACTCAGCGATGCCTACCGCATCTCCATAGGCGCCGAATACGTGCCCGACTACGCCTCCTACAACAACTATTTCAAGCGCATTCGCTACCGCGCGGGTTTCTTCCATCGCAAAGACCCCCGCAGCATTACCACAACGTTAACAGAAACCGGTATAACATTGGGTGCTGCTTTCCCGATTATATTAGCGAGGCAGCAAACCTCTTTTATTCATTTTGGCCTCCAGGCCAGCCGCTTCGGCAACCCCACACAACTGCAAGAAACGCGCTTAAAACTCTCCGTCGGTTTTACGCTGAATGACAACACCTGGTTTTACAAACGCAAATTTGAATGATTATGATTACAGGAAAGTATGCTATCAAGCTGAGCTTGTTCTTTGTACTTTTTTTGAGCCTTGCACCTGCCTCCCTGTGGACACAAGGGGGAGCAAATGCTCTCATGGCTCAGGACGCATCCACAGAAGAAGCCGCCACTACGGCCAAAGAGGACGGCCCCTGTCGCAATTGGGTGGGCAAAGACTTCCAGGAAGAAGCTGAAGACGCTCACGTCCTCTACCGCCAGTTCTTCAAAGAGGAGAACTACGACGAGGCCTTCCCCTATTGGAAAACGGCCTAC
>WGBN01000027.1 GCA_015494245.1 Saprospiraceae bacterium
CAATATGACCTACCCCCTCGACTGGACCGAAGTAGAAAAAATCTGCTCCGATTACGGCGCCGATGCCCTCATCGCCATCGAAGCCTACGACAGCGACATCAACGTGAGCACCACGCCCTACGAAGTCAAACGCAAAGACGAAAACGGAAACGAATACACCGAAACCAACTACCGCGCCGAAGCCAATGTGCACATCACCATCGGCTGGAGATTCTACGACCCACAGAAAAAAATCATCCTCGATGAATTTTCCGTGCAAACCGGAGAGTCCTACAGCGCCACCGGCACTACCGCCGAACAAGCCAAAAACAACCTGCCCGACCTCGCCTACAAGGCCTTCGACCTCAGCCATGCAGCCGGCGAAAAATACGGCATGAGGGTGGCTCCGGTCTGGGTAACAGTAAACAGGCAGTTTTACACCTCAGGCAAAAAGGACTTCAAAGAACCCATGAAAAAAGCTGCCCGCCTCGCCAAACAAGACCAGTGGGAGGCCGCCGCTCAAATCTGGCAACGCATGGTCGAAACAGCCGATGCCAAAACCGCAGGCCGCGCAGCCTTCAACCTCGCCGTAGCCTCCGAACGCCTCGGCTATCTCGAAACAGCCCTCAAATGGGCCGAAAAAGCCTACCTGGAATTCAACTTCAAACCGGCCCGCGACTACATCCAAAAACTCAAAGTGCGCCTCAACGACGCCCGCCTGCTGGAGTATCAAATGCACAAGAAACCGAGTACCTGAACCAATAAAAATAAGAGTCTTTCAATGGCGCCCATAGACTGCTCTTTGTCTGACAAACTCCAAAGGACTTAGCTGTGCAACCACTTAAGCAATCCTTTGGAATAAAACTTTATGCCACATGAATCAATTAGACCTCAGCCTTCCCATTGATGTCGTTCAGGCCAAAGACCTGACGCGCAAGGAATTCGTCCGCAAGTACCACAAGCCCATGCGGCCGGTACATATCAAGGGCCTCATGTTTCAACAGCCTGCAGGCAAAAAATGGACGCTGGAGTGGTTCAAAAAAGAAATGGGGCACCATCAAATCACAGTCTTCGACAATGAAGACAAGGACTCCATCAAAACGACGGCCACCTTCAGCCCCTACAAAATGAATTTTGGCGACTACCTCGACCTCATCGCCAAAAACGAACCCACCGGCATACGCATGTTTCGCGTAAATCTCTACAAGCTCAAACCCGAGCTGCGCAAAGACTATTCCTGCCCGCCCATCATGAAAGGCATCATGGGCAGACACGGCTTCATGTTCCTCGGCGGCAAAGACGGCGATGTGCGCGCCCACATAGACGTGGACCACTCGGGCGTACTCCTCTCCCAGTCTTTCGGGCAAAAACGCGTGGTGCTCATCCCACCCCAATACTCCAAATTCATGTACCAACTGCCGCTGAATACCCACACCATGGCAGACCTGAAAAACCTCGACTTCAACAAATATCCGGGCCTGAAATACATCAAGGGCATAGAACTCATCCTCGAACCCGGAGATGCCGTCTATATGCCCTCCGGCTGGTGGCACTACAACACCTACCTCAACGCCGGCCTCGGCGTGGCCTATCGCAAACTGGCCCCCACCCTCACCAACAAACTCAAAGGCCTCCGCATGATCGCCCTCTACATCCCCTTAGACAAAACCCTCTTCCGCCTCTTCGGCGACCGCTGGTACAAGTGGAAAGAACGCACGGCTGTGAAAAGGGTTGAGCGGGCTATAGCCAGAGAAGAGGCTGCGAGGGGGCGGGCTAAAGTCCATCCGGTATCTTAGATGCTGCGGCGCAGGCTTACTCACGGCGCGGGGCGCGGGCTGAAGCCCGCTTAGCTTGCGGGCGGACTAAAGTCCGCCCCGCCGCACTTTAAATACGCGGCTTCGCCGGCCATCTGCAAGTACCTGAATGAAGTAAAGCCCCTCTTTGCTTCCTGACATATCCAGCACGAAATCCTCTACCTGCTGATAGGCTTCATGGGCCAAAAGGCGGCCCAATTCATCCCGCACAAATACATCAACCCGAGCATAAGGAGTACCCAACTTCACATAGAGCTTATCACCAACCGGATTCGGATAAAAGCTAAAGTCTTCTTCAAATGCCTCGGGCAAAACGGAGGTGATGATGACTTCCTCGCAGGCCGAGGTATCCACACAGCCATTGGCCGTTACGACTACTGCATAAGTGCCGCTCTGTGAAGGCGTAAAAGACTGGGAGGTCGCTCCCGTGATGGGTATCCCGTTTTCGCAATCTAACCATTGATAAGTGCCATTGGACTGATTGGCCGTTAAAGTCGTTCCCGAAACAGTGAAGGAGGCGTCTATGGGAAGTATGGTCAAAAAAATGGTGATGACGCTATCGCCACAAGCTGCTGCATTGAGCACCTCATCGGTATAGACCCCACTACTCGTATAAGCCGTATCTCCACTCGGCACCGTATAGCTCTGGCAGGCAGTGATGGTGAGCTCGGAGGTGGTCGGCGGACAGATTTCAAACACCCTCACATTTCCGGAGTGAAAACCGCCGTCATCGCTGTGAAATGCGCCGACAGCCACAATGCTTCCATCATCAGAAACAGCCACCGCATTGCCACATTCATTCCCCGACAACATTCCCTCGACATCTACGCCCTGCTGATTCCAGTCGCTGCCATCCCAGGCATAAACTTGCGCCCGACCCGTATTCGGGCCATAATACCCGTGAAAAAATGGAGCCCCCGTACAAAATACAGAGCCATCTTCGTTGATGGCCACACCCTTGCCCATTCGTTCGCCATTCTCGCCGGTTATGCTGCTTCCCTTTTGCTGCCAGGCCATTCCGTCCCAGGCATATACATAGGTACTCCCTGATTCCTCGTTCTCCGAAGATGCTCCCACGACCAAAGTCTGACCATCTCCGGAAAGCGCCAAAGACCCGCCAAAGTAGCTCAGCGAATCGCCGTAAAGCGGCTCGCCCTGCAAAGCCCAATTGCCCCCGTTTTCTGCATACACGTAAACAGCCCCCAAAGAATTTACACTTTCATTGTGCAGATAAGCCCCCACCGCCAGCACATGGCCGTCGTCAGACAGCGAAAGCTCAGCCCCAAAAAGGTCCTGTGCATTTTCTCCGTCAAACGAAGCGGTTTGCTGCCAGGAGGTACCATCCCAAGCATAGACAAATGCACTCCCCGACATAGCCAGAAAATTGGCGTTGTTAAAAGGTACCCCTACGGCCAGCACCTCTCCCGAAGCAGAAAGAGCAACGCTCGACCCAAAAAAAACATCCGTACCATCGCCTTCTATATCGCCACCCAACGGCACCCACTCGCTCCCATCCCAATCATATACGATGACTTTGCCGGCACCGCTTTCGCCACTGCTGTTCGTAGCTCCCGCAGCGCCCACAGCCAGCCGCTGCCCGTCAGCCGATAAAGCGATCGCCGTACCAAAATAAGCAAATGGCTCACTGCCCTCCAAAGCCGCCCCCTGCTGCACCCAATCCTGCCCGTCCCAGCTATATACCCGCACTTCACCCGCCACCTCGCCATTGGCATTGTCATGCGTAGAAGCCCCCACAGCCAAAGTCTGGCCGTCGGCAGACAGAGACACACGCCAACCAAAAAGATCTCCCGCAGAGCTCCCCACCAGGGTCGAACCCATCTGCAACTGTGAAAAAGACAAAGAGCCGTAAAAACAAAAAAGAAAAGCAAATAGTAAAGTCCGTTTCATGAGATTTTTTTTGAGTTAAAAATAAAACACCTACCTGATCAAATACAATTCCCCACATCGCTGCTCAACTTCCTGTAAACGCAGATTGAGATATTCAAAACAAGCGATGTACATACCCGCAGGAGCCCGTTCCCCGGAAGCAGCGAGCCCGTCCCACAAAAAAGGAGGGCTGCTTGCCTGATACAACATCCCGCCCCAACGGTCGTAAATGCTCAAAGAGATGCCTTCAAAATATTTCCCCTGAGGAAAATATTGATCATTGATGCCATCTCCGTCAGGTGAAAATGCCGTTGGCAAATACACCAAAGCGCTGCAATCATTCACCTCCAAAGCAAACTCATCCGTAAGAGGACAACCATATACTTCGGCCTGCACCTCATACGTGCCTTCCTGCCATAAAGAAAAAGAAGTCCCACTGCCCGTGAGCGCCCCTTCAATGGCAAAAGAATCCAGATACGGACTGTAAGGACGCAACACATAGGGCAAACGCTGCTCACAAACAGAAGTGTCTTCCGGCAACAGCAGGCCCGGCCCCTCGGTCAACAACTCATCGAGAAAATCTATGACAACGGTATCCCTCAAAACACAATACCCATCCGTAACTTCTGCCGTATAAGTGCCCGACTGACTGACCTCCAACACCTCATCCTGGCTGCTGCCACTATTCCACGAAAAAGATAGCAAGGGTCTGTCTGCCGAAACGGAAAGGGTTGCAGGAGGCGGGTTGCACAATACGCCCTCCGGCTCTATACCTCCTTCCAAATTCTCCAACACCACGACTTGACGGGAATAAGAATACGGACAGCCCAAAAACCAAACAGTCTGGCTCAACTCGTAGGTGCCCGGATTCTCAAAACACTTAGAAAAAGACAAACTGTCATCTACAACTTCATCCGTTCCCCCCGGCCCGCTTAAATGCCACTGTACGCCATGGGCAAGCTGGTTGTGCAGGTCCTCTGCACTTACACAGGTCCCGACACAAACCGTATCGGGAAGCAAAAAATTTGGGTTAGGCGCCGGAGGAAGATTACAGCCATCTATGAAATTAAATCCCCAGGGCTCTATCTGCACCTCAACCGAAAGTAAATCGCTTACGGAAAGGGTATCAATCTCCACTTCACCAAAAGACAGAGACCTGTCTTCGCTCAAAAGGCAGGTGGAAAAAACTTCGCAACCCTCTATATTGCCGCTTGCATCGGTTTTTGCCACTTCTATTTGGAACGTAGTCTGCCCGCTTTGATCAAAAGTTTGATTGCTGACCATACACAGAGAACCATCGTCCAATACAGCCACCAGCGGTTCGTAAAAGGGATAGCCCGTTTGCTCTTCAATTTCTCCTGCCTCGTTTAATTTCGCCAAAATGGTGGGGAAAGCGCCTTCCGTCGAATAAACCAAATTCACCCCACCCGATGGTACCCCGCTCAAAGCAGCTCTTTTGTAATCAAAATGCTCTGCATAATACAACTTAGACCAATCCAAATCAAAATCAGCACTCAAACGCGTCAACAAAACACCACCCGATACCCCGGGAATCGGCTCTCCCTCATACGCTCCAAGTAAGTACAAAAAACTTCCATCTGCCTCCATCGTCATATCGCGATACCAATCCCCTGAAAAAACTACGGATGACAAAATATTGAGCGACTCATCAAGGATCAACAACACAGAACCCAGAAATGAAGACCCACTCCTGTAAGAAAGTAAAAGGAATACTTTCCCGCTCTGTTCATCAACCACCATCTTCTCTACCTGAACGATGTAATCTTCATGCCCCTCAATGACAAATTGAAACCCTCTCTGCAAAAGCGTCTGTCCTGCCTGATCAACCACAAAGCCCTCCACTACATTGGCTGCATCATAAGGAGAAGATGATGAAGTAGATGCCACAGAATAAAAAAACGTGATATCTCCGGAAGCCAGTTGTCCAAAATAACCATCCCCAAACCAGGGTTTGTAGTACAACCAGTGGTTCTGCAAAGAGGTGTCCATATAAAAAATACAGGCTCCTGACAAACCTCCGCCGCCACTACCAAACCAATGCTGGGAAATAAAATAATCATCACCCGCCACAAAATTGAAAGGAAAAGAAAACAGAGTCGTGCCGGAATGGATTCTGTAAGCCTCTACCCCCCCGTCGTAAGGCGGCTTAAATTTTGCATAATAGACATTCGCAGAATGCACGTTAAAATCATACAACAAAAGCGACACCTCATCAGAGCCATAAGTGGCCATGTTGTAAACGATATAAGCCGCCGGCACATCCAAGTACTTTGAAAAAGAGGACTGGGCCTGTAAAAACAAGGCATTTAAAAAGCAAGGTAAAAATATCAAAAAAAGGCGGCGCATTTCGTCTATGTGTATGTACTTAATTTATTGCAGTACAAAACTAAGACAAAATTGCTTAAAATGCAAATGTCTTGGACTCAGGGCGCGGGCTGAAGCCCGCGGTACTATTGGCGGGCTGAAGCCCGCTTAGCTTGCGGGCGGACTAAAGTCCGCCCTACTCAAAACGCGCCCAAAGAAAGCAGCACCAAATTGCAAGCCCGCTCCGTTTCTATGCCCTCGGCTTGGGCCAGTGCTTCCAGTTCGGGATTTTC
>WGBN01000028.1 GCA_015494245.1 Saprospiraceae bacterium
TGCACCGAGAGTAAATGAATGTAATGGTCATAAATAATGGCTCATCAAGAATTTGGGTGCTGCTAAATCTGCAAGATAGAGCCTGCCTGCTGCAGGCAGGTTCTATTGGCTATTTAGGCCTTAATAGAACGCGGATGACGCGGATTTTGCGGGTTTCCGCGGGTTTAAGCCGGTTCAACTTGACAACCTGTTTTTCCAAAGGAGACAAGTGTCCAAAAACTTAATGAACCATTGTTTTCATGACCATCAGGCTCTGGCAGGTCTTCTGACTCACTCCGTTTTGCTTCCGGCCTTCCCGGGCCTTTGCAGCCCAGTGGCCTGAGGGCGGGTATCATTTGGCGAAAGCCAAAAAGAAAACCCCTCCCTGGAGCAAAACACATTGCGGAGTTTACAGCTGCGGGAACAGTTCGGGAGTTTCACCCGATTCCCTCTTGGGAATGCCTTTGCAATTCCTTCGCGGAGTTCGAAGCGGGATGCTTTTCCTCCGACCAAAACCCGTGCAAAAGTACATAAAAAAGGGCAGAACGGCTTGGCCATCCTGCCCTTTTTGAAAGCTGAAAAAGGCCATCAATAATCCGATTCTTTTTGGC
Organism: Saprospiraceae bacterium; assembly: GCA_015494245.1. Taxonomy (GTDB): domain Bacteria; phylum Bacteroidota; class Bacteroidia; order Chitinophagales; family Saprospiraceae; genus WGBN01. The sequence continues at coordinate 591 of WGBN01000028.1, forward strand.
CTCTATAGCTGCCTTTGCCGGCAGGCTTGCCTTCGGGGCGTGCCATTTCCACATCTTCGGGGCCGGCGACGAAGAACTCTACGCGGCGGTTGATGTAGTTGCTGCCGCTGACGGGTACCAGAGGCTCGTCTTCGCCGGCATACTGAATGAGAAGACGCGCTCTGGGAATGTCGTACTGATTGACCAGCAACTCAACGGCTGCCTGGGCGCGCATGTAAGACAACATGCGGTTGTACTCGGAAGAAGCCGTTTTATCGGTAAAGCCCTTCACGACGATTTTGATATCCGGATTGGCCTTCATCACGCGGGCAACGCTCTCTACAGCCGGATAATCGGCATAGCGCACAGTATAGCTGTCGGGATTGAAGTGGATGGTCGGCAAAAACCAGGAAGTGATTTTGCCGCTGTTCTGCTGCTCTGCCTGCTGAGCAATCACTTTTTCCAGCTCGTCTTCCGTAACGTATTTGCCCGGGCCTTCCACAGCTTTGCCATCGGGAGTAACCTTGGTGGCAGGCGGAGAATAGGGCTCCACATCCTTGTAGTCAGGCACGCCATCGGCATCGCTGTCCAAAGGCAAACCGCGCGTATCAACGGGAGCCCCGGGAGGCGTATCGTTGTCCTGGTCCAGCATGTCTATGACGCCATCGCCATCCGTATCCGTCAAATCCAGAACGGGGCGCTCCTTCAACTCGGAAATGTCCGTAAGCACAACATCTAACGGATTGACCCAGTACAGGGGCTCAGCCAATGCGCCTTTCTTGCGCAGGTTGATGTTGAGGCGCACATTCGTGTATTGGGGAATGTCGCGGAAACCGGCGCTAAAGCCATCCAGATAATCGGCACGGCGGCTGAAAAGCATGCTGGCTTTGTGCTCAAAGGCGATATTGATCGCCGGACTGAGGCGGAACGCTATACCTGCACCACCTTCCATAATGGGGCCAATGTTCCCAAAATCGCGAGCGCCCGTGATCACTACATCCGGAAGATCCTGCAAAGAATCATTCTTAAAATCAATGGCCGTCTTGGAATACGAAGCACCGGCGCCGACAAAGACATACAAATTGACTTTGCGCACCGGCTTGTCCCAGCGCAGGTTGTTCAAAGTAATGAGTACCTGGCCGGTAGCTGAAGCAAAAGTCGTGCGATGTACGTAGCCCTCTCTCGTATCCAGGTAAGTAATGGGGCCATTCTCCGTATCGCCCACAAAGTTCAAATAAGAGGCGTCAAAGCGAAGGGAAAAAACGTAATCCATAGCCCTGCGGATGTGAAAACCCGCTCCCCAGGAAGGAACAAAAGCGACATCGCCCGTCAACATGGAATGGCCGCCGCTCAATCCCACTTCCCAGGCATATTTGGGCGTGGCTTGAATGCCCCCGTAAGGAGCTGCATCCGATTGGTCATCCTGAGCCTGAAGGGTAAAGGCACTCAGGAAAAAAACCAGAAAGAAACTGAAAATAAAAGAAGATTTCATGGGTAAAGTTTTCTCTTAGTAATCCCGGTTTTTGGGTGTACCGGCTTATTTATCAAGCAAAAGTAAAGATTTTTTACAAAATGAACATGCGCTCAAAGCTTAGGACGCCCGGAGGTAGAGAAAGTAACCGGATTTCAGCACAACAAATAAAAGAAACTTCAATACCTTCTACTTCATCGCAAAGCGCATCGGATAATTCACCTTCACCTTGCCTTTGCGGATGTTCTCGAGCTTGCGCTTAATCATCCTGCGCTTTACGGGCTTGAGCAGCTCGGTGAAGAGCCTTCCCTCAATGTGGTCGTATTCGTGCTGAATGATGCGGGCTTCGATGCCCTCAAACTCCTCTTCGTGCTCGACGAACTGCTCATCCATGTACCGGATGCGGATGCGGGGCCGGCGCTCCACATCTCCCGTAACCTGGGGAATGCTCAGGCACCCCTCTTCATAGTTCCAGGGCGTACCGCTCTCTTCCAGAATTTTGGCATTGATAAAGACCTTTTGCAGCCCCTTTTCCTTTTCGTTTTCCTCATACATGGGGGTAGAGTCCACCAGGAAAAGGCGTATGCTCTTGCCTATCTGGGGCGCTGCCAGGCCCACGCCTTTGGCGTTGCGCATGGTGTTCCACATGGCTTCGATCAGCTCTTCCAACCCCGGATAGCCTTTGGGGATGTCAGTTCCCATCCGTTTCAAAACCGGTTGTCCGTAGCCGTAAATGGGAAGGATGTTTGTCCTTGTGCGGGCTTCTTTATTCATGTTCGTTTTTGCTTGGCCAAACCCTGGCTTCCATATAATCGTTTAAAATAATGGCGGCGCTCAACTTGTCAATCAACCCTTTCTCCCTGCGCTTTTTCTTCCTCGCTCCCGTTTGCAACAGCAACTGCTGCGCCTCTGCCGAAGTATAACGCTCGTCCATGGTTTCTATGCACAATTCGGGGAAGCGCCTCTTTAACTGCCTGATAAGCCCCTTCACCAAATGCGTGATGCGCGTGGGCGAGCCATCCAACTCCAGCGGATAACCCACCACGATGGCCTCCACCTCTTCTTCCGCCATGTATTTTTCCAGAAAGGAAAACAAATCCGGAGAGCTCACGGTTGTAAGCCCCGATGCAATGATCTGCAAAGGGTCCGTAACGGCTATGCCGCAGCGCCTGGTTCCATAGTCAATGGCAAGAATACGCCCCATGAGCGCAAAGGTACGGAACTTCACATATCCGAAGGATTACCCAATTGCACGGCTATGAAATCGGCTTCCATAAAAGAGCTGTCCAAAGAATCGAAAACCAGCTCGCGCGGGAAAACCGGCAAAAAGGGATTGTCCGGATTGGGGAATTCGTAATCAGCCGGAATAAAAACCCAATCTTGTTGGCCCGGAAAGCTCTCAATCTGCCCCAAAATACGCCGCTGAATCAGGGCCATATCCATTGTGCTCACAAAATGCGAGTTGTTTACATCGGCAGCAATCATCTGATAGGGAAACTCCAACGGCTTGATGCCCAAAATGTGGCGGGAAATCATCACCAAATCAAAAGAAGAAATCCCCTCTGCCGAATGCTCCGGCCAGGAAGGCTTCAACTCATAAGGCTCCCCCTGAAGAACCTCCGGAAAGAAAAATGTGCCATCAGCCGCCGTCATATCCTCCTGCGAATCGGCGCCATTGAGATACATCTCTACGCCTGCCAAGGGCTCGCCATGAGGCGTCTCCACGCGGCCGCCCAAAGCCACATAGCTCATCGGGCAAGCCCCCATATTGTCTTGCACCTGCAGATTGGTCTGACAGTAATCCGTATTGCCCTGCTCGTCAAAGACCCACATCTGAATGAGATTGTCCCCCACATCAGAGCAAAAGAAAGTGTCCGTAGTAAAACCCGGATAAGGCCCAAAAGAAAATTCCAAATCCTCCTCAGCGGTGCAATTGTCAAAACTGCCCGCGTCAAAATCCTCTGCCGACACCCAAATCATACCCGTTTGCATAATTTCAATGACCAACTCATCCTTGCAATAAGGCGTAGGCTTTTTTGCATCCACGACCTGAAGGTAGTACTCGCAAGCACTGTAGTTGCCACAGCCATCCGTCACCTCATACAGCACATGATAAGTGCCCAAAGGGACATCGGGAAAAGGCCCCAAACCCTCGCCCAATTCGCTGGAAACCTGAATGTCCAGAGAAGGGCTGCAATCCTCTACCTGCAAAGCCGGAATGACCACCGTATCCGTGCAATAAGGCGTGGACAGCTTGACAAACCCACTGAGGGGGCATTGCAAAGCCGGGGCTGTATGGTCAATCACTTTAATGACCTGCTCATGTGTAAATACCGCCCCATTGTCCGGCTGGGCAGCATCAAAGTTGCACCAGTCCAGAACGCTCCAGGTGCGCACGATTTTAAAACAGGAAGGCTCAGCTACATCGTACAAAGCATCCTGATAGCTCACGGCCACCAAGCCACACACTTGCCCGAACAGCAAAGGACGACCATAGCCTTCCGGCAAACTGTCGGGTAGCAGGCTGCCGGCCGAAGTGCACTCAGGCGCATCGTAATCTGCCGGCCAACTGATGTCGGCCTCCTGCAGGGGCTGGTCGTACTGCAGCGCAACAGTTTGTGTAAGAGAAGTACTGTTTCCAGAAGGGTCCACAAAAGTAAAATTGCGCAAGACCATACCGCTGCCACAGCTCTCATCCACATCCACCGTCTCTTCATAAAGAGTCTCATAGCCGCAGGCATCCCACACCTGTGGCCAGCCCGTCAGCGAAGTATCGCCGTAATCCTCATAGCAACTCAGAACCATATCGGGAAGCGGCTCCGCCTGCGGAGCCAATTTATCCTGCACCTCAACCTCCACCATGCAAAAATTATCATACCCCTGCGCATCGCGCACGCGCAACTCGACTTGAAGGCTGTCCTGCCCCACGTCTTCGCAATCAAAAAACAGGGTATCCTCAAACAGAGAGTCGTTCATACGCCTTGCGGCAAATGTAAGAGCGCTGCAAAGGTCATAACTGCCATCGTCGAACACCCCGGCCTGCACTTCCGCCTCGCCATTTTCGTCTAAGCTCACCACCGTAAACTCATCGCAAACAGCCGTGGGCGCTTGCTGATCGCGTACCCCCAGAACGGTTTCACAAGTGCTCTGATTCCCACAGGCGTCGGCAGCTGCATAGCTGATGGTATAGTCGCCTTGCGGCAAATGCTCAACCAGGGTATCATTTGCCGAAAGGCTAAACCCTTCCGCACTCCAGCTCAGCTCCCAGGCCGAACAGTTGTCAGATACCTGCGGCAATGGCAGGGAGAAAGTCGCGCTGCAATCCGCTTCGTTGACAGCGACCCAAAGGGTGTCGGCACAAGCCATCAAAGGAGCCTGCTCATCGCTCAGCGAAATGACTTGCAGATGAGTCAACGGGTTGCCGGCTCCCGAAGGGGTACACCAGTCTAAAATGCTCCAGGTGCGCAGCAAATATTGTGAGCCTCCGCAGCCGCTAAGCCACTCGTCACTGTAGCTGACGCCCAGGGCACAGGCTCCCTCCTGCCCGTTCAATGGAATGCCGTTGAGCGTGGGGTAGCCCGTCTGGGCCGGGCCCGTTTCCGTACTCCCACAAGGCAGGCTGAGGGGCGCCGGAAAAACGACGCTTGCCGGCGAAGGCCGCTGAAAACCAATGCGCTGCTCACAGGGCGCCGAGATGTTGCCGTAGGCATCCGTGGCAATCCAGCTGCGGGTGATGAGCTTCCAGAAATCGCCACCCGAACAGCCGGGCTCTGCAATGCTCTCAGAAGTCAATTCCAACTGGGGACTGCCATCGCAATTGTCGGCCGGCAAGGGAGGTGAAACAGCCGAAGCATCTTGTGCACAACTCAGCCAAAGGGTATCACCGGCAGGACAATCCCACTGAGGAGCCAGCAAGTCAACGAGCTGAAACTGCGACCAGCAACTGTTGCCCGTACTCACTTGCGTAAGCTGAGCCAGCAAAACCTCCCCTATTTGTGCACTGCCCAAAGGTAGCGGCACCTCATTGGGGCCCTGATAAACATGCACCTCAAAATCGCTGTAGTCCGAATAAGTGCCCTCGAGAAATACATCCGGCCCGGGGGCAGCTTCGCAATTTTCATCCAAAGACACGGATATCCCGTCATTGCAAACAATCCCCGACTGTGCAAACAGCCAGGCACTACCCACCGGCAGCATCCAAAAACAGATACCCATAACCCAAGCCCAAACCGGCTTATAAACGACAACATGAGGACACCTCATAACAAATCATTTTGATCAACCTAAAAATGCACGGTCTTAGCCTACCCGAGAAAAGCAAAGCCCAAGCCCGCCAAAGCAAATCCATTGCTTTCGCAATTCAAAAAGAAAATAGCAGGCATACATTCCAAAATCAGAGCTACATTTGCAGGCAAAAGCGAATTGCCTGCAAAAGGGTAGATGTCCTTAAAAGATCAAAATCGGCTATGGGAAAACTTATATGTCAGCCACAAATATAA
>WGBN01000029.1 GCA_015494245.1 Saprospiraceae bacterium
ACTACAAGCTTTTTCAGTTTGTTCGTTTTAATGCCGGAGCCACTTTTATGGAAATGCCTGCAGATCCTTTGAATCCTTCCGGCGATATGCGGGTCTTTGCACAACCTTTTGTCGGCTTGAGCGCTAAAATTAACCTTTCACTTTCCTTTGATCAATAAATTGGCAGGCGGACTTTGTGCTTTGTGTCCGCCTGCTCTTCTTTTTCAAACCGCGCTTGTTTTGTAGCTTTGCCAAAAGATACTTAGCTACAGAAAACCCGTGTATTTGAAGGAGAATTATTACACCATTTGCCGAAAGGCAAAAATCCCCATACAGGCGCAGGCCTTTTGGTGGGATGCACTTTGCGGAGCGGAGGGCTGGCAGCTGAGTGCGGTGCAGGATGAGTCCGGCGTTTTGCAGGCGGCCATGCCTTACCGGGTTTATCGCCGGCGCGGGCTTCGCTATCTCAGTGCGGCGCCACCGCTTGCTACTTACGGTTGGATTTACACGGCTCTTCCAAAAACAGATCGCCGGCATCGCTTGTATGCCCGCCGTCGGCATTTGACCCTGGCTTTGTTGCAGCAATTGCCTTCGGTGGATGTGGTGCATTTTAATGTGCATCCCGATTTTGGTGAGCTTTTGGCCTTTCGGCAAATGAAGTGGATTTGCCGCATGCGCATGACTTATGTTTTTGATGCACCGGATGCCTCGCTCATTCATGCGCGCATGGCTTCTTCGGCTCGCAATCACCTGCGCAGGGCCCGCGAGTCTTTGCGTTGTGAGCAGGGAGGCGATGTGGAAGACCTCAGCCGTTTTTATGCAGCTGCTTTCCGGCGGCGGAAGTTGCACGTGCCTGCGGAAGCCGCGCAAATTGGCCTTTTGCGCGAGCTCCTCGAGAAGGAGGGAAGGGGATGTCAACTCTCTGTTTTTTTACCCGACAGCCATGGCTCCGGGCGGGATTTTACAGGCTGTCAGTCTTCCGGAAGGGTGGGTAAATGCATAGCTGCTTGTTTGCTGGCTTGGGATGATCGTCGCCTGCACTTTTTGCTGAGCGGGCAGGATGCGGAAGGGAGGAAACATCGGGCCATGTATTTGCTGATTTGGGAGGCGATTAAGTTAGCTGCCCGCAAGGGGCTGGCTTTTGATTTTGACGGCAGCATGTTGCCGGAGGTGGAGCCGGTTTTTCGCTCTTTCGGGGCCAGGCAGCAGCCGTACTTGAATGTTTTTGCTCCGCTGAGTGTGAAGGCACGGGTGCTTTATGCGCTATTGAAATTAATTTGAGGATTGCGTTTATCTTTGTGCGAAGCAAACTCCGGAAGTTTTTGAAGCAGGCTTTACAACACCCCGTTGCAGTGATTGGTTCCGGCCGTTTTGGTACGGCCATTGCCATGTTGTTGGCAAATCGGGGAGAGGTGTATCTGTATGCGAGGCGCGAGGAGGTGTATGAGCAGATTCGCAGGGAGCGCAGATTGCACGGGGTGGATTTGCCGGAAGGCATCAGGGCTGTCAACTCTCTGCAGGAGGTGGCGGAGCGTTGCCGCTTGATCTTTCCCGTTGTTCCTTCGGAAAATTTTCGCGATATGATGCGGGTCTTGGGCGAATACCTGACGCCGGCGCATTTTTTAATCCACGGTACGAAAGGCTTTGACGTGTATCCGAGGGAGCTGTTGCAGAAAGAGACTTTGCATCCCTCCGAAGTGAACACGATGAGTCAGATTATCATGGAGGAAAGTCCGGTTTTACGGGTGGGCTGTTTGTCAGGCCCTAATCTGGCGGTGGAGATCATGGAGGGCCAGCCTACGGCCACGGTGATTGGCAGTCCGTTTGATGAGGTGATTGAACTGGGGCAGCGAGCTTTGGCCGGCCCCCGCTTTCAGGTCTTTGGTACGCATGATATACTGGGCGCAGAGCTGGCGGGAGCCTTAAAGAACATCATTGCCATAGCTTCGGGCATCCTCGGCGGTTTGGGCTTGGGCAAAAACATTCAGGCATTGCTCATCACGCGGGGGCTGATGGAGATGATTCATTTTGGCCAGGCCATGGGAGCGACGCCTGCGGCATTTCTCGGCACGGCCGGCATAGGGGATTTGATTTGTACGGCCACCAGCGAAAAAAGCCGGAATTACACTTTTGGCTATAAACTGGCCAGGGGTGAAGTGAAGGTCAGCGAACGCATGGCTTATGGAGAATTGGTAGAAGGTGTGCGAAGCCTGTTGATGGTGCACAAAGTGGCTCAGTACCGCAAGCTCTCCCTGCCCCTGGTGAATGTGCTGTACAAGGTTTTGTATGAGGATTACCCTGTAGAGCGCGGCCTGGAGCTGCTGATGCGCTTCCCCTATGATGTGGATGTGGATTTTATTTAAGGATTGCCCATCTCCGATCCCCGAGCCTGCCTGCAGCAGGCAGGCTGGAGCCAAAGCGGAAGATCGGGGAGCGGATTTTTGAAGATTAGCTTATCC
>WGBN01000030.1 GCA_015494245.1 Saprospiraceae bacterium
ACTCCGTGGTGAGTTTGCAACTACACCCTTGAACCCGCCGTATCCAGACGTGATTCAGCTATGTTTGTTACGCCTGTCACGCGTCACGCGTCACGTTTGTCACGTTCCTCACGCTCTTCGTCAGAATCACAGATTACACAGATTATGGGATTGCACGGATTTTTTGCTTTTCGCTTCGCGACCTTACATGGGGGGCAGCGGGCTAAAGCCCGCTTAGCGGGCGGGCGGGCTAAAGCCCGCCCCGCTTTGTTAACAAAAATTACGCCCAAATACACGATACACGATAAACGATACACCAGCCCCCCGCTTCCCCCGCTTTCACCGCTTTCACCGATTCCACCGCTTTCACCGCTTTCACCGATTCCACCGCTTTCACCGCTTTCACCGATTCCACCACTTTCACCGATTCCACCGCTTTCACCACTTTCACTAACCGCCAACATTTCCTATCTTTACCCTCATGAAAAACTCCACCATCATACGCGTCATCGTTTTTGGCTCGCTGGCCATTCTCAGCATGTTGGGGGTGCAGGCATATTGGGTGATGAAGACATGGGATGTGAAGGAGCAGGAATTTCACGAGAAAGTGATCGTTGCCCTGTATCACGTGGCGCAGCAGTTTGAAGACATGGGTATCAATGTGCCGGAGTACGACCTGATTACGCAACCCACTTCCAATTACTATGTGGTGAATGTCAACAACGCCATTGATGCCAACAGCCTGGAGTACTTCCTGCGCCGCGAGCTAGAAGCCGTGGGGCTGACGGAAGATTTCGAGTACGGCATCTATGACTGCAGCAACAACAGCATGCTCTATGGCGACTACATCAGCTACGGCAACGAAAAAGTGGATACCTCTCAAATCAAGAAGGAGGCCCTGCCGGTGTACGACAAATACCTCTATTACTTTGGAGTGCGTTTTCCGCACAAAGGCAGCTACATCCTTTCGAACATGGGCATCACCATTGCCTCTACTGCTATTCTGCTGCTGACGGTGGCCTTCTTCGTCTATACCATCTACGTCATCCTGCGGCAGAAGCGGCTTTCGGAGTTGCAAAAGGACTTCATCAACAACATGACTCATGAATTCAAGACGCCCATTTCGACCATAGGCATCTCGGCCAACGTCTTCCTCAAAGCCGAGGAGGTGCAGAAAAACCCGCGCCTGCAGCAATACGCGCAGATCGTGCTGGAGCAGAGCCGCCGCCTCAACGACCAGGTCGAGAAAGTCCTGCAACTGGCCCGCATCGAAAAGGGGCGCCTCAGGCTTAAACCCGAGCCGCTGCACCTCAAGAGCTGGTTAGAGCGCGTCGTGCCGGGCCTGGAGATCAATGTGGAAGAACGCGGCGGCCGGCTGGAATGTGCCTTCGAAGACGGCCCCGACCTCATCATGGCCGATCCCATGCACCTGACCAATGTGCTCTACAACCTCATAGACAACTCCCTCAAATACGCCGGCGATGAGCAGCCCCGCATCGTCCTCAGCCTGCAACACAAAATGCCGGGGAAGATTTACCTTTGCATCAGCGATAACGGCAAGGGCATTCCCGATAAGTATCGCGATAAGGTCTTCGACAAGTTTTTCCGCATCCCTACGGGCAATGTACACGACGTCAAGGGCTTCGGCCTGGGGCTTTACTACGTCAAAAACATCTGCCGCCGCCACGGCTGGAAAGTTGAGTTGAAAAGCGAAGAAGGCAAGGGAACCGAAATCTGCATCCTTATGAAGACCCAAAAAGAAACAGAACCCCCGCAAACTACCAAGACCTGAGAGCATCTGTAACAGCCAATTTGAACACTAAAAACACAAGCCGTGTCTGAAAAACCACGTATCCTGTACGTAGAAGACGACATCAGCCTGGGCTTCGTAACCCGCGATAATTTAGAGATGGAGGGTTATGAAATCGTCCATTGCACCACCGGAGGCGAGGCGATGCAGAAGATCCTCGAAGAGCACTTCGACCTTTGCATACTCGATGTCATGTTGCCCGAGATAGACGGGTTCGATTTGGCGAAAGCCATCAGAGAAAAAGACCAGGAAGTGCCCATCCTTTTTCTCTCGGCCAAGTCGCTGAAGGAAGACCGCCTGACGGGCCTGCGCCTCGGAGCCGATGACTACCTCACCAAACCCTTTAGCATAGAAGAGCTGCTGCTCAAAATAGACATCTTCCTGCGCCGCCGCCGCATTGTCGAAAGCCATGAGACCAGGGTTTTTAAACTGGGCAAATACCGGTTCGACTATACCAATGTAGAGCTTTCAGGGCCTTCCGGCAAACGAAACCTGACGAGCAGAGAGGCCGAGGTCTTGCGCTACCTCGCGGAGCGGCCGAACATCGTCCTTAGACGCTCTGACATTCTCACCAGCATTTGGGGAAAAGACGACTATTTCCTCGGCCGCAGCTTAGACGTCTTTATCTCGCGCCTGCGCAAGTACCTCAAAGAGGACCCCTCTATCAAAATCGAAAACATCCATGCGGTGGGGTTTAAATTTGTGTTGCCGGAATAATTGCAAATACGTTTTGCTTTTTTTTATGCGTTATCAATGAGCATTTCCTTGCTTAAGGCTGTTATATAGGCGAAAAACACATTTTCATGATGCATAGATTTTTGTTTTTATTGGGGTTTTTGCTCTTTGCGATAAACTCCGGCGATGCCCAATGTGTATCGGGCGATTGCCAAAACGGTACCGGCATTTTTATCTTTCCCAGCGGTGCGAAGTACGTGGGGCAGTTTAAAAAGGGGAAGATGGATGGCATCGGCACCTGTTATTATACCGATGGCAGCAAGTATCAGGGCCATTGGAGCAACAGCTTCCCCGAAGGCGAAGGCATCCGGATTGATCCCGATGGCACGCAACACCGCGGCCTTTGGAAGCGCGGCAAGCAGGTGGAAGAACCCAAGCCCGCAGAGGCCCTGGTGGAAGCCCCGCCTCCTCCCGTTGAAGAGGAGACTCCTGCTGAATCTCAGCCTCAAAAAGAAGAAAAAAAACAACAAACCGGCTGCGTGTCGGGCGATTGCGAAAACGGCAAGGGCATTTACATCTATCCCAGCGGTGCCATTTATATAGGAGAGTTCGTCAATGG
>WGBN01000031.1 GCA_015494245.1 Saprospiraceae bacterium
ATACTTGATGTTGAAAGTATAGCTGTCGCTGTTGTCGTTGGGGGTTATCGTAATGTCGGTAACCTCCAGCAAGTAATAACGGCCATCGCGAAGTACGAAGAAGATGTCGCCTACTTCGACTACATCGCTCATGGGCTCGTTGTTGGCATTTTCGGCGGGCAGATCCTCTCCGTCTTCGAAGTAAGACTGGATTTCCTCTTTGGTAGCCACATCTGCGAAGTTGAAATCAGAGGGGAAGTTGGCTCCCGGCGTACGGATTTCAGCTCCATTCATCGGAGAGATGCGGCGGATCCAGTTTTGGTCGTTCGGCAAGCTCAGGTCAATGCCGTTGTCTTTGATCTCGGCATTGGTATCGCTGGGCTGCGTTCCTGTGCTGGAACCATCGTCCAAATCCAAACCTCCCGTACCTGCGGGGCCTGCCTGGTTGAGCAATACGCCGGTCAGCGTCATGTCAATGGGCGTACCGCCAAACTCAGTCGTAACGGCAACGGTCTGTGTAGCCACTTTGTCGTTGACATCAGATACCTCAAAGGTGTAATCATGCGTGGCATACTCATCGTGTACGTCAATCAAAACCTCAATTTCGAAGCCGTTCACCAGGTCGCCGAGCAAGAGGAAGGGATTGTTGACCGTCAGGGCATTGCCCGTGCGCAGGTCCTTCATGATAAGGCGATCTACAGAAACATTGACACCGTTGTCTTTGATGGTCAAAACTTTCAAATCACCACTTCCTTTAGAGGCTTCCAGGCCAAAAGGCACGTAAGTGGCCGTATCATTGATGGTGAAATCAGTCGTAAAATAAGGCGTCTGATCCAGGGGGCTTTCGGACAACAAATTGAGGCTGGGGCCAATAACCACAGGCTCATCCGGATTACAGCCCGTATCTGTCAAAGTAATGGCGAACAAGCCAGCCAGAGCGAATAGAAAGAAAAATTTTTTCATTTTCATTGGTTCGTTTTAAAGTTAAAAAAGGAGCATTTGCAAAAATGGCTGCCGTTTTTCAGGCATGCCGCTGTAAAAACTCACCCCATTAACGAATGAGAGCCTCAAATAGTTGTTTCCCGCAAAGAAAAAAATGTGCTTATCTTTGCCGGCAAAAACATGGCCTTTTACAAGACGCCTTTTGAAGGACTACTCGTCTTCGAGCCCCGCAGATTTGAAGACGAGCGCGGCTATTTCTACGAGAGCTACAACCGCAGGCTTTTCGAAGAAAACGGCATCCACAGCGAGTTCGTTCAGGACAATCAGGCCTTTTCAAGCCGCGGTGTGCTGCGCGGCCTGCACTTCCAACGCCCGCCCTATGCCCAGGCTAAGCTGGTGCGCGTAGCACAGGGTGAAGTACTGGATGTGGTAGTGGATTTGCGACGCGAACAACCCACTTTCGGAAAATGGTTCGCCATCTGCCTCAGCGAGGAAAACCACAAACAACTCTATGTCCCGAGGGGATTTGCCCACGGCTATCTCGTGCTCAGCCCCAAAGCGCTCTTCCTCTATAAATGCGACAATTATTACGCTCCCGAATACGAAGCAGGTATTCGATATGACGATTCACAGTTAAATATCCAATGGGAATTCCCCGCCGACCAAATGATCATCTCTGAAAAAGACCGGAACCTCCCCTCTTTTGAAGAACTCAATGCCCGGGCTTATGGCTTCTGACTCCATCCACATACTCATTACCGGAGCAGACGGGCAATTGGGGCAGGCCTTCCGGCAAATAAAAAACGCCCTGCCACAGAGCTACCACTTTACTTTTACCGGACGCAAAACGCTGGACCTCACCAATTCCGAGGCTGTACAAAAAAAACTGCAAAACACAGATTACTGCATCAACTGCGCAGCCTACACGGCAGTAGATCGAGCAGAAGAAGAAAAGGAGACGGCCTTCGCCATCAATGCCGAAGCCGTAAAACATTTGGCGAAAGCCTGCAAACAAAACAACGCCAAACTCATTCATTTTTCGACCGACTACGTATATGACAGTGGTCAAGCAAAACCTTATCTCGAAACAGACCCCGTCCATCCCCGCAGCATTTACGCCCAAAGCAAACTGTTGGGAGAGAAATACGCCTTACAAGAACAACAAGACACCATCATATTGCGCACCTCCTGGCTTTTTTCGACTTTCGGAAAAAATTTTTACACGAGCATGCTGCGTCTCGGGCGGGAGCGCGAAACGTTGGGCGTCGTTTACGATCAGATTGGGACGCCCACCTCAACCTTACATTTGGCGAAAGCCGTCTTACACATCATCCAAAAAATAGAGCAAGGGCTTCCGGCCTGGCAGGGCATCTATAATTTCAGTAACGAAGGTGTAGCCAGCTGGTATGATTTTGCCCATGAGATCATGCGTCTGCATCAGCTTCGCTGCAGGCTGTACCCCATACGCACGGAGGCCTTCCCGCGGCCGGCGCCACGGCCCGCTTTCAGCCTTATGGATAAAAGCAAAATTTGTTCGACCTTTGCCCTGGATATACAGCATTGGACAGAAGCTGTGGAAGAGCTGAAAAACACCCATGTGGAATAGAATTCATATATGGTATCGCTATCTGCGTCGCCAGGCACGCCTGTTGACTGAGCGGATTCACCCCAGCAACTACCGCATGTTTTTGGCGGTACTCATCGGCATTGTTTCCGGCCTGATGGCCGTTACGCTCAAGATCACTGTACGCAGCCTCGAGACCTGGTTAGAAAAACAAGATGTGCAAAGCGGGCATTACGCCTATGTCCTCTTTCCCATCTTTGGCATCGTTCTGACCTGGATTTTTATCAAATGGGTTTTACGCAAAAAACTGGACACCAGCCTTACACAGTTAATTTATGCCATTTATGCCAAGCGGGTCAATCTGCCGGGTTATGAGATGTACGCCCATGCCGTGAGCAGCGCCCTCACCGTAGGCTTTGGCGGCTCAGCCGGATTGGAGGCACCCATTGTGCGCACCAGCTCAGCTATAGGCAGCAACCTCGCCGGCTTCATACGGGCAGGCAGGCCCAAACGCATCCTCTTCATGGCCTGTGGCACAGCTGCCGGCATGGCCGCCATCTTTAACACGCCTGTTGCCGGAGTCATCTTTGCTTTTGAGGTACTCATGTTAGATATGGCGGTCAACGCTTTTATCCCGCTGCTCATTTCGGCAGCCTCGGGAGCAGTCATAGGCCGGATGCTTTATCCGGGACAAATCATTTTCTTCCAGACAGAAGGCTGGACACCGGAGGCCGTACCTTTTTATGCCCTGCTCGGCATATTGTGCGGCTTGCTATCTGTACTCTTTATCCGGTTTTACCTGAGCAGGATGCAGTGTTTTGCAAGGCGCAGTCAAAAAAGTCGCCTCGGCTTTTTTGCACTTGGGGCTGTAGTCCTGGGCGCACTGATTTACCTCATGCCTCCACTATACGGTGAAGGCTACTCAGTGGTCAATTATTTGTTGGAGGGCAAATACGAGAATTTGCTCAACCACACCTTCTTTTATCGCTTTACGGACAATAGCGGTTTTTTACTGGCCTTTGCTTTTCTGCTCATCTTTGCCAAAGCGCTGGCAACTTCCATCACCATTGGCATTGGAGGGCATGGCGGCATTTTTGCACCATCCATGTTTATGGGAGCCATGTTGGGATTTACCTTTGCCTACTCTCTAAACAGCCTGGGGGTTGTCAGTCTGTCAGAGGCCAACTTTATTGCCGTGGCCATGGCCGGCACCCTCAGCGGCGTCATCAAAGCGCCTTTAACAGGAATATTTCTGATTGCCGAAATCACCGGAGGCTACTCACTCATCGTACCGCTAATGATCGTATCGGCAGTATCTTACTTTGTCGCTTACTTTTTTGAGCCCCACTCCATCTTTACCAAAGACCTCGCCAACAAAGGACTCTGGGTACCACCACACGAACGCGACAAACACATCCTCAAGCACATGGATCTGGAAAAATTGGTAGAGACCAATTTCTATATCTTACACCCCAATGAAACCCTGAGAGAATTTGTAAAAATCATCGCCAAATCACATCGCAACCTCTTCCCCGTCGTAGATGAAGACGGCTACTTCCTCGGCATTGTACTCTTGGACGACGTGCGCAATCGCATGTTCGACCAGTCGCAGTATGACAAATTACACATCCGCGATTTTATGCACATGCCCCAAACGACTGTGGACATCACAGACCCCATGGAGAGTGTCATGGAGAAGTTCGACTACTATAACATCTGGAACATTCCGGTGCTGCGCTCGGGACGCTACATGGGGTTTGTCTCCAAATCATCCGTATTTAACCGCTATCGCGAATTGCTTAAAAATCAGAGTGAAGGGATTTAAAATATTGCTTCAAAAACTAACTTATCTTTCTTCACTTTGGCCAGAATTTGCGTGCCCGGTTTAAAACGCTGTGCAATGATGTCGCGGGAAAGCTCGTCAATCAATTCGCGCTGCAAGACCCGCTTGAGAGGCCTGGCGCCAAATTGAGGGTTATAGCCACGCTCCACCAAAAAGTCTGTGGCTTCGTCTGAGAGCTGAATGCTCAATTCCTTATCGGCCAGATACTTTTCGACCTTGTGCATCAACAAGCCGAGGATTTTTTTGATCTCTTCTTTAGTCAGTGGCAAGAACATGATGCGCTCGTCAATGCGATTGATGAACTCCGGCCGCAGGTTTTCCTTGAGGCGGTTAAAGACTTCTTCTTTGGTCGTGGCAATGATTTCTGCGCGATGCTTCTCGCCCAGGGCCTCCAGGTCCTCAAAATTTTCGAGGATGATGTCGGAGCCCATGTTGGAGGTCATGATGATAATGGTGTTTTTGAAGTTGGCCTCTCGCCCGCGATTATCAGTGAGGCGGCCATCGTCCAGCACTTGCAAAAGGATGTTGAAGACATCCTGATGGGCTTTTTCAATTTCATCTAACAGAACGATGCTGTAAGGTTTGCGCCGCACGGCCTCGGTCAATTGCCCGCCTTCGTCATAGCCCACATAGCCGGGAGGAGCTCCCACGAGGCGCGAAACGCTGTGGCGCTCCATATACTCACTCATATCTATGCGGGTGATGGCTTTTTCATCGTCGAAGAGCACTTCGGCCAGGGCTTTAGCCAATTCTGTTTTCCCCACGCCCGTAGGGCCGAGGAAGATGAAGGAGCCGATAGGCCGGTTGCGGTCCTGCATACCCGCCCGCGCACGGCGCACGGCATTGGCCACTGCGCGAATGGCTTCGTCCTGACCAATCACGCGGCGATGGAGGTATTCTTCGAGATGCAGCAGTTTTTCCCGCTCACTTTGCAGCATGCGCGCCACGGGAATGCCCGTCCACTGTGCCACCACCTCGGCAATGTCATTGGCCGTAACGGAGTCGGCAGTGAGGCGCTTTTCTTCGGGCAAGTCGTGGAATTTTTTTTCGGCTTTTTTCAATTCCTCTTCCAGCTTGGGCAGTTCTCCATAACGTATGCGGGCGACCTCTTCAAATTTGCTGCTGCGCTCGGCGCGGGCAGCCTGGTGCTGCAATTTTTCAATCTTTTTCTTCAAGGACTGAATGTGGTCCATCAGTTCTTTTTCCTGCTCCCACACGGCCATCAGGGCATCTCGCCGTTCTCTCAAATTGGCGATTTCTTTGTCCATGGCAGCCAGTTCCTTTTGGGAAGCAGCTGTATTGGAGCCCTCTGTTTTGAGCATCTCGCGCTCGACTTTGAGTTGGTCCAACTTGCGGCTGAGGGCATCTATTTCGCCGGGCTCTGAATCCAGTTCCATTCGCAATTTGGCGGCAGCCTCATCAATCAGATCGAAGGCCTTGTCAGGCAGGTAGCGATCTGTGATATAGCGGTGCGAAAGCTCCGCAGCAGCGACCAGGGCTTCGTCCAGGATTTCTATTTTGTGATAAATTTCGTAGCGGTCCTGTAGCCCTCGCAAAATGGAGATCGTCTCCTGCACGGAAGGCTCATCAATGACTACCGTTTGAAAGCGCCGCACCAAGGCTTTGTCTTTTTCAAAATATTTTTGGTACTCATCTAAGGTTGTGGCACCTATGGTGCGCAACTCGCCACGCGCCAATGCCGGTTTTAAAATGTTGGCAGCATCCACCCCTCCCTGGCTGGCGCCGGCGCCCACGAGCGTATGGATTTCATCTATGAAGAGGATGATCTCCCCACTGCTGGCTGCCACTTCCTTGATGATGGCCTTTAGGCGCTCTTCAAATTCGCCCTTAAATTTGGCACCTGCAATGAGCGCTGCCATATCTAAGGTGTAGATGGTTTTGTCGCGCAGATTCGCAGGTACATCTTTGTTGA
>WGBN01000032.1 GCA_015494245.1 Saprospiraceae bacterium
CCCAAAGGGAGGCGGGCGGGCACCCCTTTAGGGGCGGGGGTGCGAGAGGCCTTGATTTTTAATGGTATAGCCTGCCCAAAAACTTAAGGTACCATTGATACAAAAATCCGTACATTTGTAAACATGAGGCATCTCTTTACACTTTTCATGCTCTGTGTCGGGCTTTTGTTGCTACCGCTTTCTGCCGGTGCTCAGCAGCAGGCGCAGTACAGCATGTACGCCTCGAATCCCCTTTTGTTCAATCCCGCTTCGGCCGGCATGACGGATGCCTTTTTACTGGATACCCGCTTGCGCAAGCAATGGACGGGTGGCTTGCCCGGCGCACCTGAGGAGCGTTGGGTCTCTGCCCAGATGCCTGTATATATGTTGCGCAGTGGCCTGGGCATCAGCCTGGAGCAGCAGCTGATAGCTGCCGAAGAATGGCTGAACCTCCACCTGGCCTACAACTTTCAGGGAGCATTCCGGAACAGCCGCTGGGCCTTGGGCGCCAATATCGGCTGGCAGCAGCAGGGCATACGCGGTGAGATGCTGCGCACGCCCGGCGGCATTTATGAAGGTTCCACTATACAGCACAACGACAGTCGCCTCTTCGAAAACAATTGGCAACAGGCCTGGTTGACGGCCGGCCTGGGCGCCTTTTGGCAAAGCGAACAATGGGAAGCGGGGCTTTCCGTACAGGGCATTTCTTTGGGGGCTTTCGCCAAACAAAACCCGCCGATCGCTTTGAAGCCCCACTACTACCTGTACTCCGCCTACCGCTCGGAATGGGGCTCGGCCTGGCTGTGGCAACCTTCGCTGCTGCTGAAAAGCGACCTGGTTTCCTGGCAACTCGACCTCTCCTCCGTTTGGGAGTGGAACGGCAATATTTCAGGGGGGCTGGCGTTAAGAGGTTACGATCGTTTGAGCTTGGATGCCCTGGTGCTATCGGTGGGCTACCGCCTTAGCGAACAATGGCGCCTGGCTTATTCCTATGATTGGACGCTTTCAACTTTGCGCAGGGTGAGCGACGGCTCACATGAATTTTGGCTGCAATACACTTTTGGCACAGTCCCGGGAAAGGGAAAACTGCCCCCCATTATCTACAATCCGCGCTTCTAAAGATTCCGTCTGAGAAGTTTCGTATGAGCGCGGAAGAGGCAGCTCGCCTTCCAAAGACGATGGCGTGGACATGAAAAAGTTGATTTTTCTTTGAAAAATGCTAACTTTGCCCCGCTTAAGTGTTAAATTTGCCGCCTGTCAGGCAAAAGTGAAAGATTGTAAGGTTGAAATTTGACCGTTGGGAATTTTTGTCCTATATTTACGGTCAGTTTTATATTCCGGCTGTCGGTTCGTTGAAAATCGGCTCCGGAGAACTTGGTAAGGCTCTCTATTTTTTTGAAGAAAAACTCGGGTGAAAACATGAAACTACAGCTCAAAACCGTTTTCGCGTTATTGGTTCTCACGACCTTTCTCGCGGCCTGTGGCTCTCGTCAGTCAGGTCAACTTACAGGCGTTTTAGACCGCCCCACCTGGAAAGGCATCAACCCTTATGGCATGGTTTACGTCAAGTCGGGTACCTTAATTGTAGGTACGGGCGACGAAGACATTTCCCACACCATGTATCAGCGCCCCAAATCCATATCCATTACGGGTTTCTATATGGATGATACGGAAATCACCAACAATGAATACCGCCAGTTTGTGTATTGGGTGCGCGATTCTCTGGCTCATGCCTATTTGGATCACTTTATTGAAGATGAAGCCACCGGCGACGAGTTCATAGACTGGGATCAGGATATTGACTGGGAAGATGAGACCCTTGAGGATCTCTTCTATCAGGGACGCGACCGCTTTGCCGGTAAGCGCGAGTTGAATGTCAGCAAACTGGTTTACGAATACGAGTGGTACGATTGGAAAGCCGCTGCTAACGACCGCGGCAAGTCTCACCGCCAGAGCTTCATCAAGCGCAAGAAAATCAACATCTATCCGGATACTCTTTGCTGGATACGCGATTTCTCCTACTCTTACAACGAGCCGATGACGCGTAACTACTTCTGGCACCCGGCCTTCGATGATTATCCCGTAGTAGGTGTCAATTGGCACATGGCCAATGCTTTCTGCTACTGGCGTACCAAACTGTGGAACGCCTATGAGGCCAATGGCGTAAACACAGAAGACTTCCGCCTGCCTTTTGAGCATGAGTGGGAATATGCCGCTCGCGGTGGCCATGAGAACGCGCCCTATCCTTGGGGAGCCTACTACCTGCGCAATGCAAAGGGGTGCCTGCTGGCCAACTTCAAACCCGGCCGTGGCAACTATCCCGAAGATGGCGGTCTCTATACCGTTAAAGCAGATGCCTATTTCCCCAACGACTATGGTCTGTACAATATGGCGGGCAACGTGGCTGAGTGGACCGTTACGGCCTTCCATTCCAATGCTTATTCTTTCTATCACGACCTCAACCCCGACTATCGCTATGATACCAAAGAAGAGGACCCGGATGCGTATCGCCTGAAGGTTATCCGCGGAGGCTCCTGGAAAGATGTGGGCTACTTCCTGCAGACCAGCAGCCGCGCTTACGAGTATGAAGATACCACCAAGTCGTACATCGGATTCCGCTGTGCACTGACTTTCCTGGGTCGTTCTATCAACGACTTCTAAATCTTAAAAAGTTGCGGGCGCTTTTGGCGCCCGCAACTTTTTCCCCTTTTTCCCGGTCCTGGCTGTTACTTTTTGTCCTTTGGGCATTATGGTAGTGGATTTCCCGCAAGGGAAGTCGGGAAAAGCAACAAACTTTACTAACCTAAAACAAACTGAACAATGAGTTTTTTGCATTCAAAGACTTTCAAGTACATTAAGAACCTCATTATCGGTCTTGGTGCTTCTGTAGTACTTCTCGGTGCTCTCTTTAAACTGGAGAGTTTGCCCGGAGCAAGTATCATGCTTACTATCGGCTTGTGTACAGAGGCTTTCATCTTCTTGTTCCTCGGCCTCGTAGGCCCTGAAAAGGATTACTACTGGGAGAAGTTGTTCCCCGGCCTGGATGATTACGATGCTCCCATGCAGCCCTTGACGGTAGGTGGCGCATCTCCTGTCGGAAAAGCCCTGGACGGAGAAGTTGTGGAGAAGCAATTGGGCGGCATGTTGACGGAGTTGCAAAATGTATCCAAAAACCTCTCGGCTTTGAAGGCTCTGCAGGAAGTGGATTTCTCCGGTACCAGTGAGCAAATCAAAACCATGAGCAACTTCTACACCAAGTTGAACGAAGCCATGGCTGATTTGGGAGACTCCGTAGAAGATGCCAAAGCCTTCAGAGAGCAGCTCGCAGGTTTGAACAAAAACCTCAGCTCCCTGAATTCCGTATATGGCAATGTGCTGAACGCAATGGCCAGCATTCGTGGATAAGCAGGCGCTCTTTCCGTTGCGACCTGATTTCGTAAACCTAAAAATCCATTGCCATGTCAATACCTAAGGAACCGCGGCAGTTGATGATCAACCTGATGTATCTGGTGCTGACGGCCCTGCTGGCCCTCAACGTCTCTGCTGAGGTGATGAATGCCTTTTTCTCTCTCGATAAGGGCATCAAAGAGTCCGGCAAGATCGTGGATACCAGTAATACTCGACTGCTTAAAGCCATTCAAAAACAAGCAAAGGCTTACCCTTCTGAAGAAAATAAGGATTTCCAAAGTCGTGCTGAAGCCGTACAACAACTGACTACAGATTTTGTCCAATATGTGGAAGACCTTCGTGAGGAGTTGTTTAATGCTGCCGGCGGGCCCAACCCGGACCATCCCGAATGGCCTAAGCGCAAAAAGGACAAAGACGTTACTACCCGCTTGTTGGTTTTGGGAAGCCCTGAAACTCCGGAAGATGACGGTAAAGGCTTTGAGCTGGAGCAAAGAATCAAAGAGACCCGTCAAAAGTTGATTGAGTTGGTGGACAGCGATCCCAATGTAGTGAAAAGCATCTCTTTGGATATCGAAGATTGGAAAAAGCTGAGCAAAGACAAGAAAAGTTGGGCGGATTTTAAATTCCGTCAGATGCCTGTGGCTGCAGTTTTTCCCATGCTTTCCAAAATCCAGAGCGATGCCAAGGCTTCAGCTGCAACTGCTTTGAACTATCTGTTTGAGAAGGTCAAAGGAGAAGATATCGTGTTTGACTTGTTTGAGCCGGTTGTGTCTGCCAAGAAATCCTATGTCATCAAAGGAGAGGATTTTGAAGCTGATATCTTCCTCGGCGCTTATTCTTCACAGACCGATGACAACACCAAAGTGTATGTCAATGGTCAGCAACTGAAGATGGAAGATGGCAAGGCCTCTTACAAGGCCCGCGCCAGCAGCCTGGGAACGAAGAAACTGGATGTGAAGATCACGGTAACCAACCCGCTGAACAACGAAACCAAAGAATATACCAGCACCTACGAGTACGAAGTAGGCGAGCGCTCCGTGGCTGTTTCTGCCGATAAGATGAATGTCTTCTACATCGGTGTGGACAACCCGATTTCGGTTTCTGCTGCCGGTATTCCTACCAGCAAACTGAAAGTTTCTGTCAGCGGTGGTGGTGGTACCATCAAAAAGATCAACAACACCCAGTACATCGTGAAAGTGAAGCAGCCCGGTGGCCAGGAGCCCAACTGCTTTGTCAAAGTCAGTGGTGCAGGCATGAATGCCAAAAAAGGCTTCCGCGTGAAGCGCATTCCCGACCCCGTGGCTCGCCTCGGCAACAAGGAAGATGGCACCCTGGCAGCAGGTACTTTCAAAGCGCAAAAGGGCCTGATCGCCTGGTTGGACAACTTCGACTTCGATGCCAAATGCCAGATTCAGGGCTTCCGCCTCGTGCGCGTCCCTAAACGTGCAGACGCCATCGAAGTCCTGAACTCCGGTGGAGGATATAAATCCCGTGCTCAAAGCCTTGTCAAGCAGGCTAAGCCCGGCGATACCTACTACTTCATGGACGTAAAAGCCCGCTGCCCGGGCGACACCTCGGGCCGTAAGATCAACTCTTTGGTCTTTAAGATCAAGTAGGCTTAACTGCAATCGAGCCGCCGGATAATAGAAG
>WGBN01000033.1 GCA_015494245.1 Saprospiraceae bacterium
GAAGGTGAGTTCAGCTGCTTTTTTGTGGGTGCCGCAAGCCACAAGGCTGAGCGTGATGAGAAGTAGAAGAAGGTGCTGTTTCATTTTTTTTGGCTGCAAAATAGTTCTTTTTTTACTTTGGCCAAAATTGGGTATTTTTGCTTAAAATAAAACTATGACTTCTTCTAAGAGAATTTTCATCACCGGGGCCACCGGTTTTTTGGGTTCGCACCTGTTGCGCGAGTTGTTGTCGGCAGGTTATGCGAACATCCATGCCTTGCGCCGTGCGAGCAGCTCTATGGATTTGGTTTCCGACCTTGCTGAGCGCGTCCATTGGTATGAGGGAGATGTGTTGGATGTAGATCATTTGGCGAAAGCCATAGAAGGTTCTGAAGCGGTATTTCATGCGGCGGCTTTGGTGTCTTTTTTGCCACGGGATAAAAAGCGTTTATATGAGATTAATGTTAAGGGTACTGCGAATGTGGTGAATGTAGCTTTGGCTTGTGGTGTAAAAGATTTTATGCACGTCAGTTCGGTGGCTGCTTTGGGTCGCAGCAGGGAGGGGGAGTTTATCAACGAGGATACGCCCTGGGAGGATGCGCCGAATAACACGAATTATGCACACAGCAAGTATTTGGCGGAGTTGGAGGTCTGGCGCGGGCAGGAGGAGGGTTTGCAGGTGGGGATTGTGAATCCTTCCATCATCCTCGGCATGGGGCGCCCGGGAGAGGGCACGATGGGCTTTTTTTCGCGCGTGGCTAAAGGCATGATTTTTTATCCCACGGGTATGACGGGTTTTGTGGATGTGCGGGATGTGGCTCGTTTTATGCGGCTTTTGTACGAGAGCGGGCGGCGTGGTGAGCGTTTTGTTTTGAGTGGAGAGAATATGCCTTACGGCAAATTTTTTGAGCTCATTGCTCGCGAACTGGGTGTCAGGCCTCCTTATCGGAAGGTTACGCCTTTTCTCAAAGAGCTTGCCTGGCGCCTGGAGGGCTTGCGGGCCAAACTCACTTTTCGGGACCCCTTTCTCACCCGCGAGACGGCGAATACAGCCATGAGCAGTTGGCTGTACGATCATACGCGTTCGCTGAGCCTGCCGGGATTTTCGTACACCCCGATAGAAAAAACCATTGCGGATGTCGCAGCGCGTTTTCGCGATCGGGGCCTGGCCTGAGCTTTATTCCACCAGCATTTTCTTTTGATCTGCGAGCTTCCCGTTGGCGTACAACAGGTAGTAGTAAACGCCTGCCGGGAGGCTGTCTATTTTGATTTTTTTGCTGTGTTCGCCTTTGCGGTAGCGCTTGTTTGAAATGGGTGTCAGGAGTGTTTGTCCTTGTGCATTTGAGATGAGCAGTTTGATTTTGGCTGTTTTTTCCAGTTCAAAAGAGACGTAGGTATATTTGTCGGCCGGATTGGGGAAGTTGCCCAATAAGCGAGCCGGTTTTTGTTCGGCATGCCAGGTTTCTGTGGTGCGCGTGGGGAAATTGGGGATGGCTGCCGTATTAATCAGAGCCGTCCAAACGCTGAGGGAGGTTTGGTCGAGCCGCGTCCAGATGGGGCGGATGATGTTGTTGTGAGCGGCGATGTAATTGTAGTCGCCGAAGAAGGTGCCGGCTGTGGGCGTAAAGGGGCTTTCGCTGATGCGGAAATTGGTGAAGCTTTCTCCGCCATCGGCTGAGAAAGCCATGTAAACATCGGTCTGTGTGTCGTCGTATTGGCGGCGGTCGTAGAAGACGCAGTAGAGGTAGCCGGTGGTTTGGTCAATAGCCATCCAGGGGAAGAATTGTTGTCTTCCTGCAGTGTCGTCATTGATGCGCAGGGGCTCGCTCCAGGTGTTGCCCTGGTCGGTGGATTTGACGAGCCAGATGTCGGTATCGGTCGGGCCATTGCGTTGGTCGGCCCAGCAAATGTAGATGGTACCGTGATGGGGGCCTCCGCTGAGGTCACAGAGGGTGATGGGCATGCCGTTGGCGCGGTAGATGCCTTCGATATCCATAGCCCAGCCGCCGACGATGTCGCTGACGTGGATGTCGTGTTCTAACCAGGTTTCGCCTTCGTCTGTAGAGCGGTCGAAGACGATGCCCTCGGGACCTGCCCAGGCGACATAGATTTCGCCATTGGGGCCTACGGCGGGCACGGCGCCCTCTACGGTATTGTCGTCGTCTAAGCAATCACCGGCCACTTCGCTGAGGCGGACGGGTGTGCTCCAGTTTACGCCCCGGTCTTCGGATTTTGAGAAGAGGATGATGGAGGAGTCTTGAGGATTGGTGCTGTTGTAGGCGTCGAATTGCGTCCAGCACAGATAGATGTGGTTGTTGAAGGGATTTACGACGACGCCTTCTTTGTCTTGTACTTTGGTGCCGTTGAGTCCGGCATAGCTGTCTATGGGCCAGGAGAGGCCGTGGTCGTCGGAGCGTTGGCAGACCATGCGGTCTATCCAGTTGCCGTTGGGCGGATTGGCGAGGTGGAAGTAGTAAAAGGAGCCGGTGGTATCGGCGATGAGGATGGGGTCGCCCCAGACGCCATAAGCGGAGTTTTGATAGTAGTGTGTCCAGGTAGCTCCTGTATCTGAAGAGAGGTAATAGTTGTTGATGTTGCTGGCTGCGATGAGGTATTGCGGCTGGGTGGGGTCTATGGCGATGCTGGGTTCGTTGGGGCTGCTCTGCGTACCCAGCAGGACGTTGGGATGCTGGGCATAGGCCTTCTGCGAGGAGGCGGGCGAAAGGCTGAGCAGGCAGGCGAGGAGGTAGGGGAGGGTGGAGAAATACTTTGGCATGAGTCTGAGAGTTTTGGTTTTGAGGGGTAAAGATAGGGAATGTGGAACGCTTTGCGTTCTGATGTGGAACGCTTCGCGTTCTAATGTGGAACGCTTCGCGTTCTAATGTGGAACGCTTCGCGTTCTGATGTGGAAACCTTCGGTTTCTAATGTGGAGGCCTTCGGCCTCTAATGTGTTTTTGTGCTCGCTTCGCATCGCGTTTAGTGGGGGGGGTGGCTTTGTTTTAAAAAACTACCTTTGCACAAAAAATAAGTGATGAACAAACTTTTGATTTTGATTCTGACGTTTTTGGCTTTGTCGTCTTGTGGGAGGGTAAAGCGGGAGCGGATGTTGCGGGGTGATTGGCAGGCCGTGCGGGTGATGGAGGGCGACAGTGTGTTGCCGGTGCCGGATTCTGTAATTCGGTTGCATTTTTATGAGAACTACACTTATCGCTACGAGGGCACTCTAAAATATGAAGAAGCCGGGCATTGGCGGGTGAAGAATCATCTTTTGCTGGTGCGTGACACTTTGCGGGGGGCGGCTGAGGAGCGCAGGATGCGCATTCAAAAGCTTACGGAAGATTCTCTTTTTTTGGAGATGATGGATGGAGGGAGCAGGCGATTGTTAGTGATGGGGAAGCGATGAATTAAATGCATAGACGCAAGAAAATTGGTGCTATTTCGGCGGCGGCATTGGTGGTGGCCAATATGCTGGGTACGGGTGTGTTCACCGGTTTGGGCTTGCAATTAAATTTGGTGCAAAATACCTGGAGTCTTTTGTCGCTTTGGGTATTGGGAGCCTTGATGGCCGTTTTTGGTGCCCTGACCTATGCAGAGCTGGGGACGCGTTTTCCCCGTCTGGGAGGTGAGTATCGCTATTTGAGTGAGTTGATACATCCTTTGGCCGGCTACCTGGCGGCTTGGGTATCTTTGACGGTGGCTTTTCCCGCCGCCATTGCTTTGAGTGCTATGGCCATGGGGGCTTATATCGCACCTTATGTGGGTGTGTCGAATACCCTCATTGCCATTGTTGCTGTCTTATTGATTTCGGCCATTCACTCGGTGAGTCTGCTGCACAGCCGGCGTTTTCAGAATGTTTCTACGGCTTTGAAGCTGTTGGTTTTGCTGCTCATTACTGCTGCGGGCTTGTATTTGCCGGGGCGGGGTACGCCCGATTGGGGGGCTTCCTGGCAGCGGGAGGTGATTAGTCCTGCATTTAGCGTGGCTTTTTTGTTTTCGGTCTATGCCTATTCCGGTTGGAATGCGGCGGCTTATGTGGTTGAGGAGATTCGCCGGCCCATGCAAAATTTGCCCCGTGCGCTCTTGCTGGGGACAGCTGTAGTGGCTTTGTTGTACATTTCCATGCAGTGGGCTTTGTTGCGTCAAATTCCCACGGATTTATTGCAGGGCAAGATAGAGATCGGCCAATTGGCCGGCCGCATGATGTTTGGCGATTGGGGCGGGCGTTTGTTTAGCACGGCCATTGCGCTTTTTCTCGTCTCGGGCATCAGTGCCATGGTCTGGGTAGGTCCCCGCGTGAGCAGGGCTGTAGCCGAAGATTATCCCTTTTGGGCTTTCCTGAAAAAGGACAACCGGTATGGGATTCCCGTTCGGGCAATATGGTTTCAGGCCGGCATCAGCTTGTTGCTGCTTCTCTCCGGTTCTTTCGAGCGCATGCTGCTCTACAGCGGTTTCGTCCTCCAGGCCTTCACAGCCCTGACGGTAGCCGCCCTCTTCATCGCCCGAAAGCGGGCTCCCCGCCCTAAAGGAGTTTTTCTCAGTCCCGCCTATCCCTACGTGCAGATAGCCTTTCTACTCATCAGCCTCTGGGTCATGCTTTTTATGATGTACGAACAACCTTTGGAGAGCCTCGCAGGAGGCGTGTTGCTGCTCATCGGAGTAGGGTTTTGGAGGAAAAGCGGGGCGGGCTTCAGCCCGCCCGACTGCTAAGCGGGCTTTAGCCCGCTTAACTAAGGTATTTAAGGTATTGCGTGAATGAAGTTCACGCAGCGTTCGGGCGGGCTGAAGCCCGCCCTGCTACCAAGGTGTGGGGACTTTTTCTTTTTCGTGCGGGTATCGTTCTAAATGGTCTTGTAGCCAAGTATATAATTCAGGTGCGAGGTAGTTGTGGGGGTAGTGTTCCCATTGTCGGGATATGTTTGCTTTGACAGGATTGTTCAGTGTATAGTTTATAACACGGAACAGATGTTTTTCGCTTCGGATATATCGCTCGAAATTGTCTCTTTGCCAGAATTTCCCATTGCGGTTTAAGTAGCGGTTGATTTGGTATGCTGTACTACCTTTAATAAGTTGCATGATTTTGGGGTAGTGGCCTATTGATTCTTTTGGTTGACAGGCGTGTAGAGGGTCTGCATAGCTTAAGCTACCGCTCAAATCTATAATCAGATGTATATGATTAGACATGATACAGTAGCAAAGGAGTCTATACATTTTTTGATCTAATTCGTGAATTTTTTCTTTGACAATGCTTGCAATGGCGGGGTCTTTGAGCCAGTGCCTCCCATGAAGTCCTTTATGCATAATCCCTTCATACTTCTCGAAAAGGGAGGCTTTTAACTTTCTCATTCGAATGTGAATGACTTCTTCTCGTGTATGTGAATTTTTTATCAGCTCAGATTCACTCCGGAATTTGGCTTTATGCTTTTTAACCAAAAAGTGGGGGATAGAGCTGTGAAGCCCAAATGTAATAAATAAGGCCGCACCTTTAGGAATTAAATGAGTCTGTTGACTGCGGTAGAAAAGAGTGTCGTCTTTCATCCTCCTCTGTTTAAACGCAAAACAATACAAAACAATGGCACTTTTTGTGCATTCGTGTTCGTTCGCCTTAAAAAGAGGAGGTTAATTGCACTACTAACGCCTCCGCCTCTGTTTTTATTATCTCAGCGGGGCGGGCTTCAGCCCGCCCGACTGCTAAGCGGCTTAACTAAGGTATTTAAGGTATTGCGTGAATGAAGTTCACGCAGCGTTCGGGCGGGCTGAAGCCCGCCCTGCTTTACTAAAAAATTGTTTTCTTTGCGAGAGCAATCGTTATTTTCTAACGCGAGAGAGGGCTTGCCTTTCCTCCTCGCACTAAAACCAAATCAACTATGGCC
>WGBN01000034.1 GCA_015494245.1 Saprospiraceae bacterium
CCCTTGCTCCCCTCATCTGTCCACTCACGACAAAACCCTCAAATCATTTGGCCCGTTGCAACAATTTTTCCCATCTTTGCAGGCGTCCAAACGTCGCCCAGCGGACATTTTTTAACCATTTTCACTGTTTTTCTGCCCGGGAGCCTGTTTCAGCTCCTTCCGGCAGATGTGCTAAAACCCTTTTCCCATGAAACAACTACTTACTTTTCTGCTTTGCCTGACCCTGACTTTGCCGGCTTTCTCTCAAGACTCCGCTCCTACCCTGCGACTGGATTCGGACTACAGCTGGAAGATGCTGGAAGCCGTGCAAAACCCGCGCAAAGTGCAGGTGCTGCTCAACGCCCGCGAAGAAGACGAGGCCTTCAACAAGCCCGGCCTCATTCTCAGCAGCTCGCTCATCGCCATTGCCGATTATCAGCACTCCAACCGCGACTCCAAATTTGCTTACCTGATGCGGCATCCAACTTCCAACAACCAAATCGGCAACAACGTCAGCGAGGCCGTGGTACACTCCGGGCAGATAGGCCTCACAGCCATCGCCAACGACTGGATAGCCGCCTACTCAGAGTTGCTCTACAACCCCGAGCAAAGCTTCGGGCCGGGGACCATCACCTCGCTGGGGCGCAACCAGCTGCAACTGCGCAAGGGCTTTGTCGTGTTGGGCAATACCGCAAAATTTCCCCTGTATGCAGCAGTGGGTAAAATGGATATCCCCTTTGCACAGACCGGCAGCGTGAGCATGTTCACCAACTCCACCGTGTGGCATGCCTTTGGCGGACTGGCCTATGGCGGGCAACTCGGCTTCAAAAAAGGAGGAGCCTCCGTACAGGTGATGCTCATCCAGGGAGGCGCCCAGTTTCGCGCGGCACATACGGCTGTGGACAGTACGGATGTGCCCTCGCGCCTGAACAACTTCTCCCTCGATGCCAATTACACCATATCCTTTGGCAGCAACTCGTCTTTTCAACTGGGAGCCTCTTACCTCCATGGCAGTTCCTACTGCCAGGATTACCCCATACAACATTTTAACCCCTGCGTAAAGAACAATCCCGCCTGGGGGGCTTACGCCAAACTGCAGTTGGGCAGCAGCCTGACATTCCAGGGCTCTTACAACAGCACCCGCGACGTCTGGCCCGGCACGCACAACCCCAACCCGCCTTTGGATGTGTATCCCGCCTCCAAAGTGAGCTCCATGCACGCCGGACTGCGCTACCTGCTCAACGCGGGCAGCAAGTACGAGTACGGCCTCTCCGCAGAGTACTCCGACTTCCGCGCCGGAGCTAAAGGCTCGCCCTGGGAGCGCCAGACGCAAATGGTGCTGGGCTTCTCCTGCCAGTATCAAAAAGCCTCTGTGCTCTTCATCGAAGCCTTCGCCACACAGGGATACGCTCCCCTCAACTTCATCAGCGGCGGCAACCAGCCCGACCCGGGCCAAACCCATAGCGATGCCGATGCCCGCAGCCTGGGCATCGTCTTCGGCGCCAATGTAACGCTGTAGAAAAACGCTTAGAACCCTCTCCCAAGCCCCCTTCTCCCCACGAGAAGCCGGGCTTGGGGGTTCCCATTTTGTCAATAGCGGCAACATGCCCAAAATGCCTATCTTTGCTGCATGAGCACCAAGGGCCGAATACTCATTATAGACGACGAAAAAGACATCCGTACCCTGCTCGGACGGGTCATATCCCTCGAAGGCTACGAGGTCTTCCAGGCCGAAAACGCAAAGAAAGGCCTCAAACTGCTGCGCGAACAAAACGCCATACACACCGTTCTCTGCGATGTCAAACTGCCCGATGCCTATGGCGTGGACCTCATCCCCGAGCTGAAAAAAGCCCAACCGCTCTGCGAGATCATCCTCCTCACCGCCTTCGGCAAAATCGAAGACGGCGTCAGAGCCATCAAAAACGGAGCCTTCGATTACATCAGCAAAGGCGATGACAACCACAAAATCATCCCCCTTTTGGCGAAAGCCACAGAAAAGGCCAAACTCCAGTACAAAGTGCGCGAATTGGAAGAAAGCAGCGGGCAACGCTTTAGCTTTCGCCAAATTGTAGGACAGTCCAAAGCCATGGAAAGCGTCCTGCGACTGGCCCGAAAAGTCGCGAAAACCGACACCACCGTACTGCTCACCGGAGAAACCGGCACCGGCAAAGAAGTCTTCGCCCAGGCCATCCACTACGAAAGCCCCCGCTCGGCCAAACCCTTCGTCGCCATCAACTGCAGCACGCTCGGAAAAGAACTGTTGGAAAGTGAGCTCTTCGGCTACCTGCCCGGAGCCTTCACCGGCGCACAAAAACAAAAAACGGGCCTGTTCGAAGAAGCCCATACCGGCACCATCTTCCTCGACGAAATTGGCGAAATGGACCTCCAACTGCAAGCCAAATTGCTGCGCGTCTTAGAAACCGGCAGCTTCATCAAACTGGGCAGCACCAAGGAAACTGCCGTGGATGTGCGCGTCATAGCCGCCACCAACCGCGACCTGCTCAAAGAAGTCGAGGCAGGCCGCTTTCGCAACGACCTCTACTACCGCCTCTCCGTCTTCGCACTCCACCTCCCGCCCCTGCGCGAACGCCGCGATGACATCCCCCTCCTCGCCGAGTACTTCGCCCTGCAAACAGCCACACGCATGAAGCGAAAACCCTACCAAATGGACGAACGCTTCCTCCAACTCCTCATCCGCCACCAATGGAAGGGCAATGTGCGCGAACTCAAAAACGTCATCGAACGGGCCATCATCCTCTCCGAAGGAGACCTGCTCACTGCCGATACCCTGCCCTTAGAATTTCACTACGAAGACGGCCATACGCCCGAACACCCCCTGCGCATAGACCAAATCGAAAAGGAACACATCCGGAAAGTGCTGGCCTACACCAAAGGCAACAAAACAAAAACAGCACAACTCCTCGGCATAGGCCTCTCTACCCTGTACCGGAAGATGGAGGAGTACGGAATTGAGAAATGATTTTCTTCGCCGATTCATAACCCAGGCGAAACAACTCCTCCCGCTTGCCGAAATCCGCAAATGAGATGCTCCCCAGATTGTGATGCGGGATGTACATATCAGTCAGCTCAACATCCTCAGAGGTGTTGCACTGGATGCAAAGTTGCACCACCCGCAGCGAAAGCTTGATGCCCGAACGCAGGCTTTTGGCCGTAGCCCGACCGCGAGGCAAAACGTCAGAAGCCGTGATGTGCTCACAAGACTCCCGGATGGCCGTTACGGGCAGATTTTTCATCAGGCCACCGTCGGCATAAAGATTGCCTCCAATCTTCGCGGGCTTCACAATGAGCGGAACGCTGCTCGAAGCTACCACGCAGTCGGCCAAAGGCCCCGTGCGGAAAAACTCCGGGCGCCCCAGTTCCAAATTCACAGCCGTGATAACCAGCGGCCTGGGTAAATCCTCAATGCGCTCGTAGGGAATGTGCTTTCGCAAAATGTTGCGCAAATGCTCCAGGTGTATCAGGCCATTGCGCGAAAAAGCCGGAAGAAGCACCTTCAGCACCCGCGTCTTGCGCACGATTTCCATCATCTCGTCCGGCTCAAGACCGGCCGCCCACATGGCCCCTACAATGGAACCCGCGCTGGTGCCCGCCACGATGTCAAAAGAAAAGCCCTCTTCCTGCAAGGCCTTCAGCGCTCCGATATGGGCGATGCCTCTGGCTCCGCCGCCCGAAAGCACAAGCCCCCTTTGATATTTTTTCTCCATGACTATGAATCCTTTTCCCAGGGCCAATGGCGCGCTTCCCGCCGCTTTTGACGCTGGCGTTTGCGAAAGACCTTCCCCGTGATGAGTATGTAACGTATGGAAAAGCCCGTGTGAATGAGTACCGGCCGGTAAGTCGAAAGCGTAAAAGCCGGCTTGATGTCATAAGACAAATTCACCCTGCCCAACGACAACTCAACACCCCCGATGAAACTCACCCCCGCCCCCGATTTCTTCAGGCCGTTGCCATCGTCCAACCAGGCGAGATGCAGGCCCGCACCGCCGTAAATATTCAGATTTCTGGTAACAATGGGAAAATGCCGCTCCCCCAAAACCGTAAACAACACATCCGGCCGCGAAAAGCCCGATTGCAGAATGAACTCACCCGTCCAGTGCTTGAGTACGCGGTGTTGCACCGTCAGGCCCCATTCCGTGCCGAGGCGCAGGCCCGCAGCCGTGAAATACGCCTGAGCATGCACCCGCTGCGGCAGAAAAGCCAAAGCCAAAGCCAAAGTCAAAGAAAAGCATATCCTTCGCATAGAAAAAAATTGTAGCTTGCGCACCGACCAGTGCAAAATGAATATGGGGTTTAAACGAGCATTGTATGAGGCATCGCATCTCCGCTTTCATAAAATTTTATCAGTCAGCAAAGGTAGTATATGATTTGCATAGCCCCACGGCCTATCGCTTTGCCGCCCGCGTGCTCGAAGACCGCCGTTGGTACTACCGCTTCGACGAAGTGGAGGCTCTGCGCAAAAAACTGCTCAAAGACAAAAGCGAGCTGCCTCCCACAGATTTTGGCGCAGGCAGCAAAACCCCCAAACGCCGCATAGCAGAAGTCGCCCGCCATGCAGCAGCCCCACCGGCTTTGGGGCGCATGCTATTCAAAACAGCTCTCCTTCAAAGACCTCAAACCATCCTGGAGTTGGGCACCTCCCTCGGCATTTCGGCCCTCTACCTCACGGGCGGCGCTATGCAGGCGCGTTTCCGCAGCATTGAGGGCAACCCCTTGCTGGCCCAAAAGGCACAGGCCCATTTCAATGCCTTTAAAGTTCCCGATGCAAAAGTTTTTTGTGGTGCCTTTCGGCAAATGCTGCCCACGGCATATGCAGAGCTGGGGAAAATAGACCTGGCTTACATAGACGGAGACCACCGCTACGGGGCTACCCTGGAGTTGTTCGAAAGCCTGCTCCCCCGACTCAGCGAAAACGCCCTGCTGATTTTTGACGACATCCACTGGTCGCCCGGCATGAGCAAAGCCTGGGAAGCCATCGCCCATCACCCGCAGGTGCGCCTGAGCATAGACACCTTCCGCGCAGGCTTCGCCTTTTTCGGCCAACACCTCAGAGTCAAACAACATCTCGCCCTCGTGCCACGGACCTGGAAACCTTGGAGAATGGGGTTTTTATGAAGACTTATTCTTCAATATCAACTCCGACAGATCATAGACCATCACCTCGTCCTGCTTATCGCGGGCTTTGAGCCCGTCTTCCAGCATGGTCAGGCAGAAGGGGCAATTGACGGCGATGAGTTCGGCGCCTGTGCCGAGCGCTTCGTCGGCGCGTTCGGTATTGATGCGCTTCTCGCCGGCTTCTTCCTCCTTGAACATCTGTGCCCCGCCGGCTCCGCAGCAAAAGCCGCGTTCGCGATTGCGCTGCATTTCGATCAGCTCGGTTTCCAGCTCGGCCAACACTTTTCGGGGGGCTTCGTAAACGCCGTTGGCACGGCCGAGGTAACAGGAATCGTGATAAGTGAGGCGCTTGCCCTTAAAGGCTCCTCCCTCCACTTTGAGGCGGCCTTCGTCGAGGAGCTTTTGCAGCAGTTGGGTGTGGTGAATCAACTCGTATTGTCCACCCAAATCGGGATACTCGTTTTTGAGGACGTTGAAGCAATGCGGACAGGCCGTAACAATTTTCGTAACGCCATAGCCGTTGAGCACTTCTATGTTTTGCAGGGCCGTCATTTGAAAGACGAACTCATTGCCTGCCCGGCGCGCGGGGTCGCCCGTGCAACTTTCCTCTTCCCCGAGGATGGCAAAACTCAAACCGGCCTCCTGCAGCAGAGTGCAAAAAGCCCGCACCACTTTTTGCGCGCGCGCGTCGTAGCTGCCGGCACAACCCACCCAAAAAAGATATTCCGGTTTTTCTCCGCGAGCGGCCATCTCGGCCATGGTTGGTATCTTCATTGCTTTTGGTTTTCTGTCAGCATTTTAAATCACTCCTGTACCCAGGCGTCGCGGGGCTGCGACATGGCCCAGGCAGAGCCACTGTTCTCTATACTGTTAAAAAGCGGCAGCCAGTCAGACGGGCCGGCGGATTCCATGAGAATCTCGTAGCGGCGCATTTCCAGTATGACCTCCAGCGGACGAATCAAAACCGGACAGGCCTCCACGCAGGCCATGCAAGTGGTGCAGGCGTGCAATTCCTCCCGCTCTATATAGTCGAAAAGCGAGCGCCCGTCGTCGAAGTTTTCTTTGGTCAGCTTGTCGGCTTCGGCGCGCAGGTCTTCGCGTATGTATTGCTTATCGCCACTGCGCAGTTTTTTGCCCACCTCTTCGGCCCTGTCGCGCACGGCCATGACGATGTGCCGGGGCGAAAGCTTCTTGCCCGTTTGATTGGCGGGGCATTCATCCGTACAGCGGCCGCATTCCGTACAGGTGTAAGCCTCGAGGATGTTTTTCCAGGAGAGCGAGAAGACGTCGTTGGCACCAAAGGTCGGTAATTCCTCCTCGGCAGGCGCTTCCGCAAAGGCCGCTTCCGGGTCCATCATGCTCTTGACCTCGTTCATCACCTCCGGCATGTTCTCCATCTTGCCCGGAGGCGTCAGGCGCGCGAAATAACTGTTGGGGAAAGCCAGCAAGAGATGCAGGTGCTTGGATATAGGCAGGTAGTTCAAAAAGCCCAGTACGACCAGCAAATGCAACCACCAACCGAACTGCTCCACGAATTCCAAAGCATTTGCCGAAAGGCCACCAAATAAAACAGGCCCCAGAGCATCACTGATCAAAAGGCGCCCCGTCTCGGGATAGTGCTGCGGCTCTAAGTTTTGCAACAACACATCCGCACCATTCATGCTGAAGATGCCGATGATGAGCAAAATCTCACCAAACAGAATCAGGTTGGCATCCAATTTGGGCCAGCCCTCCATCTCCGGCTTCTCAAAACGACGCACATGCAAAATGTTGCGCCGAATCAAAAATATTACAGTCGCAAATAAAGCAAGCAGCGAAAGAATTTCGATAAAATTGATGACAAAGGTGTAAAAACCTCCCAGCGAAGAGGCAAAAACCCGGTGCCGCCCCGTAAAGCCGTCGGCAAAAATTTCGATCAACTCGACCTGGGTGATGAGAAAGGCCGTATAAATAAAAAAGTGTAAAATGGCAGGAATAAAGCGCTTAAACATCTTGCGCTGCCCCAGGGCAAAGAGCAACATGT
The DNA here is from genome assembly GCA_015494245.1 of Saprospiraceae bacterium. Classification (GTDB taxonomy): domain Bacteria; phylum Bacteroidota; class Bacteroidia; order Chitinophagales; family Saprospiraceae; genus WGBN01. The sequence continues at coordinate 7,136 of WGBN01000034.1, forward strand.
TGCGCCAACGCTGAGGCTTGTGATCGCTCAGGTCTTCGTCCTTGCCGAGCAAAATGTTCTGACGTATATGCATGTATTGCCTTGCGGCAAATGCCAAAGCGGGAATGACGACAATGGTAAAAATAACGACTTGCAGCATGGTCTTGCGTTTTCAGGGCGAAAGATACGTACAAATGTGGTTTTGGAAGGAGTTTTAATCAATGGTTCATTAAGTTTTAAGATGGCAATACGCCCGGAATTCAGCGCATATCCAAATACTCCTTTTCTTTTTTGTCAACTTAGGCTTGATTGCAAAG
>WGBN01000035.1 GCA_015494245.1 Saprospiraceae bacterium
CTGCGGAACAGGTGTGAACAGTTGTTCTACGGACACCAATTCTGGCTTTGCCACCGACCAGAACGACCTGTACATTGACTACATGGATTACAGCAATTTGAGCTGCTACTCTGCTTTCACCCAGGGCCAGTCGGACCGTATGGTCTTTACGGTGGAGGGCATCCGCAGCAGCCTGTTGGATTCCAAGGGTTGCCAGACGCCTTGCATGTCTCCGCTAACAGCTAATTTTACGCCTGCTGCTGATCAGGAAGTTGCTGTGGGGACAATGTTGAATTTTGCTTATGCCGGCAGTGGAGCTACGACTTTCAACTGGACCGTCAATGGCGTTTCTTTTGGCCTTTCGGCAAATGCCACTTACACCTTTAGTGCGGAAGGCACTTATACGATAGAGCTGACGGTGGGCAACAGCGATCCGAATTGCGCGGAGAGCATGAGCATACAGGTCGTGGTGAGCTGCCCTGTAACAGCTGATTTTGAGGCCAGCAGTACGAACGTGCCGGCGGGTACGGTGGTTTATTTCACCAACTACTCTCAAAATGCCACCAGTTATTCCTGGCTGTTGGACGGCTCGCCCGTGAGCACGGCTCTCAATTTTGACTATACTTTTCCGGCCGATGGCACTTATGATGTGCAACTGATTGCGAGCGATGGCAGTTGCAGTGACACTTCAGCCGTGCAGGTCATCACCGTAGCCGATGGAGGTGTTGCCGGCACAGGCCTGCCGGTTTGGCCGATGGTGGAGTTTTACTCTTCTTACACCCATGCCATCAATTGGTTGGAACAGCCGCCTCAGCCGGGGCTTATCATTGCCGAACCCGCTGCGAGTACGAATGGCGGGGCTACGGGTGCCGCTTTTTCGCCCTGTGGCGGCCTGGAGTTTTTTGTGGCGCATACAGGCACAGGAGATCCCAACAACCTGTTCATTTACGCACCGGATGGCACGGAGCTGTTGAGTAACAGTACGCCCAACGGGCCGGGCCTCAATGCAGTGAAAAGCGCTCAGGAGATTGAGGTAGTGCGTGTCCCCGGCTATATAGATGAGTGGTACATCATTTACGACGAGTGGTCTTCAGATGCCACTGCACCCAGTGGAAACGCTGCTTACAATGCCAATCACGTGGCCTACTCCCGTGTGCGCTATCAAAACGGCGTATTGACGGTATTGGAGAAAGACGTTTTGCTGACGGGGCCCGGGGGTGTGGCTTTTACCTACAATGACGGCAAGGCCGTTTCGCGCACGGCAGGCGGAGACCCCTCAGCGCATTATCTGTATCTGACGCGACGCGCCCTGAATCAAAACTCACTTTCTTTAGACCGCTTCAGGATTGAGAGCTCGGGAATTTACTGGGATGCCAATACGGGGGTGGTGTCGGCTGTTTACTATGGTTTGACGCATGCAGGCTCTCCCATAGAATTGAGTCCGGATGAGAGTACCATAGCTGTGGTAAACAGAAATCAGAGTAGCAATGCCGAGGATATTTTTTTGTTTGATGCTGCAGCTTTTAGCAATAGCGCTGTTCAGGTCATCAACGGAAGCAATCTGGTATTGGTAGCTGATGGAACGGCCAATGACGCATCTTCGGTTTTGCCCTTTTCCGGAACTATTTGGAGTATTGCTGCAAATGCTTCTTTGCCGCTACAGTTTTTGAGTAATTTTGACCGCAAATTGACGCGTCTGGAATTTAGCCCCAATGGGCGTTTTCTCTATCTTGTGGGGGGCGGTTATGCTTCAAGCGGCTTTACCAACCTGACTTATTTGGCACAAATAGATTTGGAGGCCTCTCCATTTGAGGTGCGCTTACAAATTCAGGCTCCGCCCGGAGGGGCGTATAATCCTGTAACCGGAGCCGGCTGCAGCATTCAGCAATGCCTGAATGAGTATCGTTCTGTGATAGATGTACAGACCTCTTACGACGGCAAGCTCTACTTTATCAAGCGCAATGACAATGTATTGTATGTCATTCCGGACCCCAACAACATCATGCCTCAAAATCTGGTGCCTTCGGACGTTGATCTTTCTACGCCGGCTGCTCCCAACATTCAGCTTTTGGGTACTGTTACGACCTTACCCGACCAGATAGATGGTTTTAACTATCTCTCCGGCGCTTATCAGGCGGTGGATATGGTAGTCTCGGGCATAGACTGCAACGACAACTGCCGGGCGCCTTTTACTCTGGAACTTTGGACGGCCGATAGTCTGGTTCAGTCTTTCCAGGTGATGCAGTGCCCTGATACGCTTTCATTTTGTGCAGACACTACGGCTGTTTACACTTTGCTGGATCCGGGGCTTGGTTTGTCTTATGATTCTGCGTTGGTCCATGCACAAGTCGTTTATCCCGATATGCAGGTGGAATTTGCATTTGACGATTTGCAATCCTGCATAGAGATTTGCGGCAATGGTTTAGATGACGATGGCGACGGCTTGGTGGACTGTGCCGATCCGGATGTGGCGAATGATTGCTGTTGTTATACGCCGCCGGTACTGGACCTTGGTCCCGATCAGGCCATTTGCGAAGGGGCTACAGCACAGTTGACGGCTTCGCCCGGTTTTGCAGAATACATTTGGTCGGATTTGGTTACGAACACGCCGGAGTTTACGGCTTATGGGGCAGGCACTTATTGGGTGAATGCACTGGACTCCTGTGGCAATTGGCATAGCGATACGGTAGTCGTCAGCTTGCTGCCACAGTACACGCTCGATTTGGGCCCGGATGTTGAGGCTTGTGCGGGAGAAACGGTCAGTTTTAGTGCCTCCGGAAGTTTTGACAGTTATGCATGGACGCCGGCCACTTATTTGAGCTGCAGCAATTGCCCCGATCCTCAACTGATTGCAGAGGTAGATACTTCTTTCATTTTGGTGGCGAGTACCGATTCGGGTTGTTACAGTGTGGATACCATTTCGGTGAGTTTTTTGGACACGCAATTGGTGTATTTCGATACCAGTGTGTGTGCGGGCAGTTTTGTGATTTATAACGGTCAGCAATTGCCTCCGGGCAGCGTTACGCCCTTTGTATTTACGGGGGCTAATGGTTGTGATTCTACGGTGATTGTTCAGGTGGGTGAAGCTGGTGGTCAGGGCTCTTTTGAGCAGGTGGATACAGCTGCCTGTGCGGGTTCTTCCATTGTCTATGACGGGCAAACGGTATTGGCGGGGGATTCTCTTTTCCTCAACTACACAAATGCCGCCGGATGCGACTCTGTGATTTTGGTTGTGGTGCAAGCGCTTGGTGCTGACACTACGGAGGAGAGCCTGCAAATTTGCCAGGGAGATTCCATTTTCATTCATGGCGCCTGGGTCTTTGACGAAGGTGATTACGCAGCGGTTTTTCCGGATGTCACTGGTTGCGATTCTACGCATTTGGTGCATTTGTCTTTCTTTGATCCCATTCAATTGGGTGTGAACGTGCAGGGTTCTTGTCCCGATCAGGACAATGGCAGTATAGAAGTTACGGTTTTTGGAGGTGCAGCTCCCTTTACTTATGTGTGGAGCAATGGCTCAACCGGAGCGAAGATCAGCGATTTGCCACCCGGCAGCTATACGGTTACGGTTGTGGATGCCAATGGTTGTCAGTCGGTACTCACGGCTTCTTTTGAGGAGTACCCCCTGATCAGCTATGATTATGCCTGGGGAGATGTCTCCTGCCATGGAGAAGGCGATGGCTGGATTTCCATTCAATCACCCAATGCCGGTTTGACTTATAGCCTGAATGGCGGGCCTTTTCAGAGCGATACCCTTTTTGGTGGTTTAAGTGGCGGGGAATATACTCTGACCATTCAGGATGCCAACGGCTGTATGTATGAAGAAAGTCTGAGTTTGAGTGAGCCTCCACCCATAGTGGTGAACTTGCCGGCTGAAGTCAGCATAGATTTGGGTGAAAGCACCATTTTGAACGGAGAAGTTTTCGGCCAGGATACCTTGATTTACGCATGGACGCCTGTCGGCGGCCTGGACTGCCCGTACTGTCCGGAAGTGGTAGCTCAGCCCTTAGAGACGACCACTTATCAATTGGTGGTAATGGACCCCAACGGCTGCACGGCTACGGCTTATACCCTGGTGCAGGTGAATACCAACTATTCGGTCTTCATCCCCACAGCCTTTTCGCCGAATGGAGACGGGCTCAATGATGTCTTTCTCATCTTTGGTTCTACAGCAGTAGAGGAAGTCCTGCTTTTCCGCATCTTCGATCGTTGGGGTGATTTTGTGTACGAAGCCTACAATTTTTCCCCTAACAATCCGGAATTCGGCTGGGACGGCACCTATCGCGGAAAAGCTGTAAATCCGGGCGTGTACACTTACTTTGCATCCATTCGCTTTGTAGATGGTACAGAGCAGGTATTTAAGGGGCAGGTGCATTTGGTGAGGTAGCGTAGTGATTGCTACTCAGCTTTTCAAGCAGGGCAAGGACTCTTTCAGAAGCATTCCCATCTCGATAGCGATGGAATTTTTGAAGGAGTTCTTGCCGTTTTTTTTGATGAGGGTCTTTCTTTAATTGCAGCAGAATCTCTGTTTTAAACGTTTCCCATGTCTTGGGATGAGGCC
>WGBN01000036.1 GCA_015494245.1 Saprospiraceae bacterium
AAAAACATCGGATGTTATTTGCGTGGACACAGCCCCCGAGGAAGAAGCGGAAGAGGATGAAGCCTGGTGGTAAATGGTCTTTGAAACCGGAGCCTCGGTTGAGGCATGGGAAGGCGAAGCCTCAGACGATGCAGCGCCCGCAGAAGCCAATGGCTGAACGGGCATTACAGTACCGCCTTCTATGTCCTTTTTGTATTTGGCGAAAGCCCTAAACACAGCCCCTGCAACTTGTTCCTGCCCCTCCTCAGTGCGCAGATAATTCTCCTCGGGGCCATAGCTCAAAAAACCCGTTTCTATCAAAACACTGGGCATGGCCGTCTCCCGCAACACCAAAAAGCCGGCCTGCTTAACACCCCTGCTACGGCGTCCCGCATGCTCGTGCAAAGACTGCTCCACATAAGAAGCAAACTGAATGCTCTGCTCCAAAAAAACGTTTTGATACATAGCCAGAACAATATAACCTTCGGGCGAATTCGGGTCAAAATCATATACTTCTTCGTAATTGTCTTCCAATAAAATGGCAGAATTTTCGCGCATGGCCACATCCAGGTTCTCCTGCATCTTGTGCTGCCCCAGCACATAGGTTTCCGTACCCCGCGTAGCGGTCAAGCCCGGCATGAAATTGCAATGGATGGAGATGAAGAGGTCGGCCTTATTTACATTCGCAATATCGGCCCGTTTTTTGAGCGGGATAAAGGTGTCATCCGTGCGCGTCATGATAATCTTCATGTCGGGCCAGGCGGCCTGCAGGGAATCGCGCAACTTCAGGGCAATGGCCAGCGCCAGGTTCTTTTCCTGCGAAAAAGAGCCCAAACAACCGGAATCATGCCCTCCGTGCCCGGGGTCTATCACCACTGTATGCACCTGAGGGTGAATGCGAGCAGGAGTTTGAGCCTCCAGCTGCCACCCCAAGATGTTAAATATGACCGTCAGACACAGCGGCAAAAGCAGCTTTTTCGTTGTCTTAAATATCAGTAAATTTGCCATCGCTTTTGGAATTGCCGTTTTACATGCCGAAGAGACGGGGGAGCCGCTCGCACAAAGATAATACACGATTTGAAAACGATTCTCATCCATCTGGTGTTGTTATGCCCCCTGTTGCTGCAAGCTCAGCTCAGGCCAAACTCGACGGACACCCTGTCCATAGCGGATTCGCTTTTCAGGCTTTCGCCAAATGACACCCTGCCCGGAGCAGACTCGCTCCTGGGGCTTTCGCCAAATGATACCCTGTTGCAACAGCTCCGGATGTCGCCCGACAGCCTGAGTACCAAGGTAACTTACACCTCCTTAGACTCCATCTTCACAGACCTGCCGGAACGAAAAACCTACCTCTTCGGGCAGGCGCGCGTGCAATACGAAGAAATGACCCTCGAAGCCGACTACATCGTACTCGACTGGAACAGGCAGGAACTATACGCCCGCGGCTTGCCCGACAGCACGGGGCAAATCAGCGGGAGGCCGCATTTCTCCGATGGCAGTCAGGATTTTGAGGCTTCGGAAATGCGCTACAACTTCAACAGCCGCAAGGGCATCATCATAGACGCCCGCACCACTTACGAAGACCTCTACCTGCAAACGCGCAAAGCCAAATTCTTTTCTGAGGCCGACACCTCGGGCAGTTCTCTGCTCTATGGCCAAAGCGCCATCTTCACCACCTGCAATGCCGAACACCCCCACTACGGCATACGCTCCACCAAACAAAAAATCATCACCGAAAAAATCGCCGTCGTCGGGCCTTCCAACCTGGAAATCCTCGATGTACCCACACCGCTATGGCTGCCTTTTGGTTTTTTCCCCCTCAAAAAGGGGCGCAGCACGGGGCTGATTTTCCCCCGCGACTTCAATTTTGACCAACGCTACGGCTTTGGTCTGAACAATGTGGGCTGGTACTTCCCCCTCAACGATTACCTCGGCCTGCAACTCACCGGCGACCTCTATTTCAAAGGTTCCTTCCGCCTGCGCACCATTGGCAACTACGCCAAAAGATACAAGTACAAAGGCAACTTCCGGCTCGAATATGCCAACCTCGCCCAGGAAAATGCCCTGGCCCAAACAGGCCGCAAACAAACCTTCGAAATTTATCTCAGCCATCAACAAGACCCGCGGGCTCACCCCTCCCGCAACATCGGCGGCAACATCCACATACAAACCGGCAATGCCCTCAAAACCAATTACAACGACCCCTACAGCCAGCTCACCAATACCCTGAGCTCGAATTTCAGTTGGCGGGAAAGCTTCCCCGGCAAACCCTACAGTATGTCGCTCAACTTCAGCCACTCCCAAAATACCCAAACGCAAGAGGTCAAAATCAACTTCCCCACCTTCAACTTCCAAGCCACCAACCTGCGCCCCTTTAAACGGCGCAACCCCATAGGCCAACGAAAGTGGTATGAAGACATCACGCTCTCCTACGCTTCGGAAGCCAAAGCCAGCCTCAACACTACAGACAGCCTGCTGTTTGAAAAAGAAACCCTCAACGACATCCAATACGGAGCCAAACACAACGTCAATATCAGCTCTTCCTTCAAAATCCTGAAATACCTCAACTTCACTCCCCGCGCTACCTACGACGAGTTTTGGTACTTCGACCAATTGCACAAGAGTTTTGACCCCGATACGGTCTTCGTCTTTGACTATGAAATCGACAAGGAAACCGGCGACACCCTCTCCGCCACACCCAAAGACACCCTCTACGGTACGGTCATCACCGACACCCTGCGCGACTTTCGCGCCATCAGGCAGTTTAACCTCAGCGCCTCTTTAAGCACCAAATTGTTTGGCACCATGCTCTTCAAGCGCGGCCCGCTGCGCGGGTTGAGGCACGTCATGACGCCCTCCGTATCGCTCAGCTATCGCCCCGATTACACCGGCCCCAACTGGGGCTACTTCGACTACGTGCAGGTGGACAGCCGAAATCCCGACAGCCTCGTCATCTACAACAAATTCGCCAACGGCATCTATGGCTCTGCTCCGCAAACCGGCGGAGGCCTCTCCCTCAACTACAAGCTCGACAACGTCTTCGAAGCAAAACTCTTTTCAAAGAGAGACTCTTCCACCCGCAACATTTTTCTGCTCAAACGCTTCACCATCAGCGGCAGCTACCAATTGGGCAAGCCGGAGCTGGCTTTCAGCCAGGTAACCGCCAACGGCAACACCTCCCTCTTCAAAGGCCTGGGCCGCATGGAATTCCGCTTTACCTTCGACCCCTACGAAGAAGAAGACGGCCAACGCATCAACACCTTCGTCTGGGACAGCCGCCGCAAGCCCCTGCGCTTCGTCAAGGGCGAAGTGCGCTTCGCTACCTCGGGCATCAACTTCAAAAAACTGCAAACGACTTTCTTCCCCAACAGCCAAAATGAAAAACAAAGCGAGCTGGCAGCATTCTTCTCCCAACTCGCCCTCAACTACAACCTCGTCTGGAACATTCGCCCCGATACGGCCTTCATCAGCATCCACTCGCTCAGCCTGCAGGGAAGCATCCCCCTCAGCCAACTCTGGAAACTGCAAATCACCAGCATAGGCTACGACTTCGCCAAAGAAAAAATTACCTACCCCTCCTTCTCCATCAGCCGCGACCTCCACTGCTGGGAAATGGGCCTGAGCTGGTACCCCACCAACGACTCCTATACCTTCTATCTGCGCGTAGATACAGGTACACCCCTCGATTTCATCAAAATCCCCTATCAAAAAGGTATCGCCCAGGGAGGATTCTCAGGGTTTCAAAGCAGGTGAATGAGCAGGGGATGGCTTCATCAAGGCTCCGACACCAAATTCAAATGCTCTTCAGCCTCATTCGCCTGACTGCATACCCAAGCAACTCAGCTTTGAGTTCAACCTCAAAAGCATCACGCTCCGGGCTTCCCTTCCCTCCAATGAGCTGATCAGTTATTTCCTCTAACGTATAAGTCTTCATGATTGGCTTTTTTACCTTTATCCCAAAACCAAAGTTGTTTAGAAAAACTGAGCGCTACTAATCGACAAAAACTTTCTTCACCACAGCCTCATCGCCAAGGACAAAGACGATGTCATCCTTTTCCAATTTGATATCCGGTCTGCTGATGACCTCCGTCGAAGTGCCGTGCCTGCGCAAGATTACGGTGATGCCGTGCTTCTTTCGCAAATCCAGCTCCTTCAAAGTTTTTTGGTGGAATTTTCCGGGCACTTTGATTTCTATCAGAGAATTGGCGGCATCAATTTCAAACTTTTCCAGAATGGAGGGTGTGGAAATCCTCTCGGCCAGTCGCTGCGCCGTGGATATC
>WGBN01000037.1 GCA_015494245.1 Saprospiraceae bacterium
CATTGCCGGTGTGGACACGCGGGCGCTGGTGCGGCATATACGCACCAAAGGCGCCATGAATGCCATCATCTCCAGTGAGACGACGGATTTGGATGAGTTGAAAAAACGCCTCGATCAACAACCTTCGATGAAGGGGCTGGAACTGGCTTCTCAGGTAACTACTTCCGAGCCTTATTTTTGGGGAGAGGAAGATGCTCCCTACCGCGTAGCTGTGGTGGATTTTGGCGTCAAGAGAAATATTTTGCGCTGCCTTGCCGAGCGGGCTTGCTATCTGAAAGTTTTTCCTGCAGAGACTCCCTTGCGGGAAATGGAGGAGTGGTCGCCGGATGGATACTTCCTTTCCAACGGCCCGGGGGACCCCGCAGCCATGGGGTATGCCGTAGAGCTGACTCGCGGGATACTGGCCTTAGACAAACCCCTTTTCGGCATTTGCCTGGGGCATCAGATACTGGGTCTGGCGGTGGATTTGCCGACCTATAAGATGCACCATGGTCATCGCGGCATCAACCAGCCGGTGAAAAACCGTTTGCGAAAGCATGCAGAAATCACTTCGCAAAATCACGGATTTGGCGTAAGCCCCGAGGCCGTGCGCGAAAAGTCGGAAGTGGTAGAGATCACGCATGTCAACCTGAACGACGACACCATTGAAGGATACAGCATCATCGGACGGCCTGCTTTTTCGGTGCAGTTTCACCCCGAGGCAGCTCCCGGGCCGCATGACTCCCGTTATTTGTTTGACGAATTTGTAGAACTTTTAAAGAAATCCCAATCATGAGCCACATTGTTTCTGTTGAAGCCCGCGAAATTTTGGATTCCCGCGGCAATCCCACCGTACAGGTAGAAGTCTTGACCGACATGGGAGCCAGAGGGCTTGCTTCGGTACCTTCCGGAGCCTCTACGGGCAAGCACGAAGCCGTTGAATTGCGCGACAAAGACCCCAAGCGCTACATGGGCAAAGGCGTTTTGCAAGCTGTGGACAATGCTTTTTCTGTAGGCATGGAGTTGGTAGGTATGGAAGTGGCTGAGCAGGAAGAAATTGACGCCATGCTCTGCGAGATGGACGGCACAGAAAACAAATCGAATCTCGGTGCCAATGCCCTGTTGGGAGTCTCCATGGCCTGTGCCCGCGCCGCGGCCGAGGAGCGTGGACTGCCTCTTTACCGCTACCTCGGTGGCGTATTGACCAGTCTGCTGCCCGTGCCTCTGATGAACGTGTTGAACGGCGGTGCCCATGCCGATAACAGCATGGACGTGCAGGAATTTATGATCGTGCCCGTGGGCACGGACCGCTTTTCCGAAGCCCTGCGCATGGGGGCGGAGACCTTTCACAGCCTGAAATCCATTTTGCGCGATAAGGGCTATTCCACCAATGTGGGCGATGAGGGCGGCTTTGCTCCCAATCTGAAATCCAACGAGGAAGGGCTGGAGATGCTGATGGCCGCTATAGAGCGGGCCGGCTACAAGCCCGGAGAAGACATCGCCATTGCTCTGGATGCTGCCGCTTCGGAGTTTTATCTGCCCGAAGAGCAGCGCTACTTCCTGAAATCTACCGGCGACAAACTGACAGCTGCCGAGATGGTGGACTTTTGGGATTCCTGGGCTAAGCGCTATCCCATTGTTTCCTTAGAGGATGGTATGGACGAAGACGATTGGGATGGCTGGCGCCTGCTGAGCGAGCGCCTCGGCGATAAGCTGCAACTGGTGGGCGACGATTTGTTCGTTACCAATGTAGAGCGTTTGGCACTCGGCATTGAGCAGGACATCGCCAACTCCATACTCATCAAGCTGAATCAAATCGGCACCTTGTCGGAAACCCTGGAGTGCATTCAAATGGCCCACCACAATGCCTATACCACTGTCATCAGCCATCGCTCCGGCGAAACGGCCGATACTTTCATCGCCGACCTCGCTGTAGCTACCGGCAGTGGGCAGATCAAAACAGGTTCGCTTTCCCGCTCGGAGCGCATCGCCAAGTACAACCGCCTGCTGCAGATCGAAGAGGAATTGGACGAGGTGGCCTTTTACCCGGGTATGTCGGCCTTCGGCGAATAAAAACAATGCATGGCCACTCAAAAATCATACCGCATCCTCGGCGTTGATCCCGGCACCAATGTGCTGGGCTACGCCCTGGTGGAAGTGGCCGGCAACAAACTGAAGCTGGTGGAGATGGGCGTAGTGAGCATGCAGCATCTCGGCTCCCAGCAGGAAAAACTGCGCCGCATTTTAGAGCGCTTGCGCAAACTGATTGTGGAGTACCGGCCCCGCGAAATGGCCATTGAAGCTCCTTTCTTCGGCAAAAATGTGCAGTCTATGCTCAAGCTGGGGCGCGCCCAGGGCGTCGCCATCGCCGCCGCCATGACGGAGGGCCTGGAAACCACCGAATATTCCCCCAAAGAGATCAAAAAGGCCGTTACCGGCAATGGCAATGCTACCAAAGAGCAGGTGGCCGCCATGCTGGAACGCATGCTGTCCGAAAAAGTAGATCAGCAAATGCTTGATGCCACCGACGCCCTCGCAGCAGCCGTCTGTCACTACCATCGCAAAAACAGCCCCCTCAGCAGCGGCAGAAAGAGGTATAAGGATTGGAAGAGTTATTTGAAGGATAGATGACGGTTGTCGGTTGGTGAAAGCGGCGAAAGCGGTGGAATTGGTGAAAGTGGTGAAATCGGTGAAATCGGTTGAATCGGTTGAATCGGTTGAATCGGTTGAAGCGGGGGGATTGGTTGTTTGGTTTATTGTTTATCGTGTATCGTGTATCGTGTATCGTGTATCGTGTATCGTGTATCGTGTAGTGCTTGTTGTTTGTTTGTTGTTGTGTTTGTTGTC
>WGBN01000038.1 GCA_015494245.1 Saprospiraceae bacterium
CCCCAACAGGGCAGTGATTTGGGTGAGCGCATGAGCCATGCTTTTCGGCAAGCGCTTTCCCTTCACCCGCAGGAGCCGGCAGTTCTGGTGGGCAGCGACATTCCGGATTTGAGCCCCGATATTTTGGATTTTGCCTTTCGGCAAATGAAACCCGATGCAGCAGCAGACTCTGCCGATGTCGTTTTTGGCCCGGCGAGAGATGGCGGCTACTACCTCCTGGGCTTACAGCCCGCCCTCGTGCAGCGTGAGGATTGCCTCAACGCCCTTTTTGAAAACAAGCGCTGGAGCCACAACAGGGTGTTGCAAGACGCCTTGGATGCACTCAAGCCTTTTGATTTGAAAATCGCCTTCACGAAGCAATTGGAAGATTTGGATGAGTAGTGTTTAGTGTTTAGCGTTTAGCGTTGGCGTTGAGTTGGGCGGGCTTCAGCCCGCCAATCGTACAGCGGGCTTCAGCCCGCTAAGTTTAGTTAGTCACGCGATGCGAAGCGAGCGTAAAACCACATTAGACGCGAAGCGCTCCCCATTCAAAACATCTCCACCTGAGCAAAGTGAAAACTCCCTTCCCGTGCAGCATTCTCATCGGAGTCAGCTCCATGGATGGCATTTTCACCTATGCTGGTGCCGTAGAGGGCGCGCACGGTGCCGGGTTCGGCTTCAGCGGGGTTGGTGGCTCCGATGAGTTTGCGGAAGTCTTCGACGGCATTGTCTTTTTCGAGTATGGCGGCGATGATGGGGCCTGAAGACATGTATTCTACCAGCTCGCCGTAGAAGGGGCGTTCTTTGTGTACGGCGTAAAACTCGCCGGCTTTTTCGGGGCTGAGTTTGGTGAGTTTCATGGCAACGATGCGGAAGCCGGCTTCTTCAATCATCTTCAGAATGGCACCCGAATTGCCTGCTTTGACGGCATCGGGTTTAATCATGGTAAAGGTGCGAGTTCCTGACATGGGAAAGTGAGTTTTTTAATGTTTAGTAATCCCCTTCTGCGGGGTGTTTTTCTTCGACTCGTTTGAGCTGATATAGCCTCAAAACGCGGGCACAAAGGTACGCTTTTTATTTTTCTAACTTAATGAACCATTCATAAAAAACTCCTACCTTTGCTGCCTGCTAATGAAAAGATGAAAAACTTAAAAGAACTTCGGCAATATCTCGATATCCCCCGCGACATTACCATAGTGGTACATCGCAATCCCGATGGAGACGCCATTGGCTCGGCTTTGGGGTTGTATCACGTACTTAACCAGATGGGCCACACCCTGCGTCTGCTGGCTCCTTCGGAGTATCCTCCCGTATTGAACTGGATGCCCGCTGTTGAAGAGTTCATCATCTACGACCTCAAGCAACAGGAGGCTATGGACGCGTTGAAGCGCGCCGACTTGGTCTTTGCCCTGGATTTTAACGCCCTGGACCGCATTGACAAAATGGGGGAGTACCTGAATACCTCCGACCAGACCATTGTGATGATAGATCATCACTTAGACCCCGAGCCCTATGCCACGCTGCAAATTTCTGATCAGACAGCCAGTTCCACCTGTGAGGTGCTTTATCTGGCTTTGGAGCAGATGGGCATGATGAGCTATGTGAATAAGACCGTGGCAACCTGCCTCTATACAGGCATATTAACCGATACCGGCGCTTTTGCCTTTAGCCTTTCTTCTCGCTTGTTCCGCATAGCGGGCGAGTTGCTGGATCTGGGCGTGGACAACAATCTGCTGCAAGACCTGCTTTTCAATCAACTCCCCGAAAAGCACCTGCGCCTGCTGGGCTATTGCCTGTATGAGCGCATGGAAATTTTGCCCGAGTACCACACTGGCATCATTACCCTCAGTAAAAAAGATTACGAGCGCTTTAAAATCCAGCGTGGAGATACGGAGGGCATTGTCAATTATTTGCTCAAGATCAAAGGCATCAAATTGGCAGCTTTCATCCACGAACAACCGACCATCACCAAATTGTCCTTGCGCTCTAAAGGCGATTTTTCAGTTAAAGAAATTGCCCAAAAGTATTTCAAAGGCGGCGGGCACAAAAATGCTGCCGGCGGGCATTCCTACAAAGGTCTGGAAGCTACCGTGAAAAAATTTAAGTCCGTTTTGGACGAATACAAAGACCAATTGGCCGACCCCGTGCCGGCCGAAATCTGATTTTGTCCCTATGGGCAAAACAGTCATTACATTTAACCAATTATTCAAACAATGAAACAACTTGTTTTTCTTTTCCTTGCTACAGCCCTCTTTTTGGAGGCCTGCAGCGGAGGCGCTAAAAGCGAATACACCCAGGGTGGTTTTCGCTACGTCCATCACAAAAAGAATGGAGGCGCCAAGCCTCAGCCGGGGGAGTACGTCTATTACAAAGTAAGCATTTTTGCCGATGACTCCCTGGTTTATAACAGCCGCGATGAAGCTCAGGCTCCGAGGGTAGTGATGCCCGAAGCAGAGCAGTTGAAGACCAATCCCTCTCCGGTTATTGACGTGCTTTACCTCATGTCTCCCGGCGATAGCCTGACGCTCTACTATCCCTTAGACTCCATGCCCCAGCGTCCTCCGGGCTATGAGGATAAGAAGATGATTCGATATGATATCGTGCTGGACTCTATCCAGACTGCCGATCAATTTAAGGCCCAGCAGGAAGCGGAAATGCAGAAGCTGAACAAACTTTTTGCCGAGAAAAACCAAATGCTGACCGAGGCCCTCGCTGCATACAAAGCAGGAACAATGGGCTCCCAACTCCAAAAAACGGAATCAGGTCTGGAGTATGCCATACTCGAAGAAGGCGATGGTCCCAAGCCTCAGCCCGGGCAAATCGTTACCGTAGAATACATTGGCGTCTTGAAAGAAGATGGAAAGAAATTTGATGAATCCATTACCAGAGATCGCCCCTTCTCCTTTACCGTCGGCAAAGGCCAGGTAATCCCCGGCTGGGATGAAGGTTTACAGCTCTTGAACCAAGGGTCTAAAGCCGTACTTTTCATCCCCTATCAACTGGCTTATGGAGAAGCCGGCTCGCCTCCGGTGATACCCGAAAAGGCCGATCTGGTCTTTTATGTGGAACTCACCGATGTTCAGTAAAAAGAAAAAAGAGCGCCATTTGGCGCTCTTTTTTGTATAAAATCAGCATAATTTTATAAAAACTTGCTTCTATCCGGGAAAAAGATTTAATTTTGAAAGAAAATCAGATTCTTATGGATAGAAGGCAACTTTTTACTGCGTTTTTAGAGAGAAAAGCGGCTGAGCGGGAATTAAAAGGCCAAAGCCCGGAAATGCTGTCGGAAAAGCCAAACCCTCCTTCTTCCGGCTTAGA
The DNA here is from genome assembly GCA_015494245.1 of Saprospiraceae bacterium. GTDB lineage: Bacteria > Bacteroidota > Bacteroidia > Chitinophagales > Saprospiraceae > WGBN01. Next base: position 3,298 of record WGBN01000038.1, read on the forward strand.
CCCTTATACGGGCCCCTGGACTTTTGACGAGGCCGCTCATCTCCTGCGTCGTGCCATGTTTGGCCCGACCAAAGAGCAAATTCAACAGGTGGCCGACATGGGCATGGATGCTGCTGTAGCCCAATTGCTGGCCGATACGCCTATGCCGGATTTGCCCGTCAATGTTTTTTATGAAGAGGATGAATTTGTGCCCATAGGGGAGAGCTGGGTGTATGCCCCCTGTCCCAATTTCAGCATTTACAATTATCGCCGCCAGATTTTGCAAAGCTGGATGCTGGACCAGATATTCAGCGAGGGCATTTCCGCCCGTGAGAAGATGAGCCTTTTCTGGCACAACCACTTTGCCGTCGAAATGCTGGTCGTGGCCAATGCCACTTTCATGCTCTTTTACTACAACACCCTGAGGGAAAATGCCTTTGGCAATTTCCGGGAGCTGACCAAAAAAATAACGGTTGATCCGGCCATGCTTCGCTATCTCAATGGCAACCAAAGCACCAAGAATGCTCCCAATGAGAACTATGCCCGCGAACTGCTGGAACTCTTTACCGTAGGTAAAGGCGAACTCATCGGGCCGGGAGATTACTCCAATTATACCGAAGAGGATATCCGTCAAATAGCCAGAGTGCTCACCGGCTGGCGGGATCGCGGCTACCGCACTGGCGATCCTACCGTGATGGTCGAATCTTATTACCAGGCCAACCGGCACGATACGGGTACCAAGCAGTTGTCGTATCACTTCGACCACGCCGTCATCTCCAATGCTGAAGAGGATGAATACAAAATTCTCATTGACATCATCTTCCAAAAAGATACGGCAGCCCATTTCATCGCCAGAAAATTGTATCGCTGGTTTATCTATTACGACATAGATGAAACCATAGAAAATGAGGTGATCGCTCCACTGGCTCAGATCATCTACCAAAACGACTACGAAATTAAACCGGCCTTAGAAGCACTCTTCAAGAGCGAGCATTTTTACGATGTCTATAGCCGCGGCAGCTTGATCAAAAATCCGGTGGACTTTGTGTTTAGCACCATCAAGCCCCTTCAGGTCCAGGTGCCTGATGACCCCTTAGAGCGCCATGTGGCCTTTTTTACTTTACGCGGTGTTCTTCAGCTGATGCAAATGGAAATCCTATACCCGCCTTCCGTGGCAGGCTGGCAGGCCTATTACCAGGCCCCGGGTTTCCATCGCCTGTGGACCAACTCCGTAACGCTTCCTCTGCGGAACAGCTATTCCGATGCCGTCAGTTTTGCCATGGAAAGTTGGAGCATGCTGGAGTTTATTTCCACCTTTGAAAATCCGGTGGACATCAACGCGCTTATCTCGGAGTTGGTTTCCATCTTCCTGCCTCGTGGCCTGACGGAATTCCAGCGCGATTATCTCAAGGAGTTTGTGCTGCAGGGCCTGCCCGATTTTGAATGGACCGATGAGTACGGCATGTACCTGTCCGATCCGGGTAATGAAGAATTGGCCAATGCACTCGAAACCAAATTGCGCTCTATGCTGTCAAAACTCTTTGCTCTGGCAGAGTTTCAGGTTTGTTGACATTTGCCGAAAGGCTGAATTTGCCGAAAGGCGAACGAAAAAGAACAATCATGAAGAGAAGAAATTTCCTAAAATCTGCAGCGACCCTTGCCGGTATGCCTTTGCTCTTGCGCGGTGTCGGGGTTTCGCCTTTTAATAAAAGCTCGTTGATGCGCTTTATCAATCCGGAAAGCGATCGCGTTTTGGTAATCATCCAGCTCAGTGGCGGAAATGATGGCCTGAATATGGTCTTGCCACTGGATCAATACGACAAATTGTCGGTTTTGCGCCCGGATTTGCTCATTCCGGAAGCTGAAGTGCTCAATCTCAATGATTCGCTTGGCCTCCATCCCGCACTGACCGGCATGAAAGAAGTATATGACGAAGGGAAGATGACGCTCATCCAAAACGTCGGTTATCCCAATCAGAATCGCTCGCACTTCCGTTCTACGGACATTTGGACTTCTGCTTCGCCGGCCAGTGAGCAATGGCTCTCGGGCTGGTTGGGGCGCTATCTGGATTTAGACCACAGCGAATACCCCGCTGGTTATCCCAATGCAGACTATCCGCACCCCTTTGCGCTTACCATGGGGCCGGTGGTCTCGCAAACCTGCCAGGGTGAAATTGCCAATTACAGCCTGGCCGTAACCGATCCGACAGCGCTTGGCCAGTTGCCCGAAGGGGCAGAGGATGTCTTGCCCCCTCACCAGCCTTATGGCTATGAGGTGTATTTCCTTCGTCAGGCCATAGCCCAGACGAATGCCTATTCCGAAGTCTTGCTCGACCTGGCCAATGCCGGCAGCAACCAGGTGGAATATCCGGATACCAATCACGGCGATCAACTGCGCAACATCGCGCTCCTGATTTCCGGAGGCTCCAAAACAAAAATCTATGTAGCCTCCGAAGGCGGCTTCGATACCCACGCCAACCAGGTGGACAGCGAAGACCCCACCATCGGCAATCACGCCACCCGCATCCAGCGGGTTTCGGATGCCATAGCAGCTTTCCAGCAGGATCTGGC
>WGBN01000039.1 GCA_015494245.1 Saprospiraceae bacterium
ACCATAGACAAAGGGCGCCTCGATGGCATTGAGCAGGATATGGGCGTCATCTCCGCACGTGGTCCGGTAGGCGTGGTGCGGGCCGTTAGCGACCACTATGCCCTGGTGATGTCTTTGCTGCATCAACAAAGCCGCATTAGCGCCCGCTTGAAAAACAGCGGCTATTTCGGCAGCTTGCGCTGGGGATATTCCCACAACCCCAAAAAAATGTTTTTGGCTGACATCCCCAGGCACGCCCCCCTGAGTGTGGGCGATACCGTGCTCACCAGTGGTTATTCGGATATTTTCCCCAAAGGCATGACCATAGGCGTGGTAGATACTTTTTGGGTGCCCTCAGCCAGCGATTTTTACGAAATTGAACTCACCTTATTCCCCGATATCGCACGCCTGTATCAAGTGTATGTACTGGATAAACACCAGGTGGAAGAAAAAAAACACTTAGAAGAACAAGGGCAACATGAGTAGAGACCTTCTGAAATACGGGCTGTGGTTTGTGCTGCTCTTTTTGCTGCAGGTGTTCTTGTTCAGAGAAATAGAACGGCAACTGGGATGGGATTATGTGCAGTTTTTCATTTATCCGCTTTTCATTTTGTGGCTGCCCCTGCGCGTGCACGAAGCCCTGGTCATTTTCCTGGGTTTTTTGCTGGGCTTGTTGATAGACCTGGTCTATAACTCTCCCGGCGTTCATGCTTCCGCTTTGACGGCTATGGCCTTTTTTCGCCCCTTTGTTTTGAATTGGCTGCAGCCCCGCGAAGGGTACAACGTCAACATGAGCCCGACTTTGTGGCAGTACGGCTTAAATTGGTTTTTGAAATACATTTCCATACTGTTGTTTTTGCATATCCTGATTTACAACATAAGTAGCTTTTTTACATTCTATTATTGGAAGGACATCCTTTTGCACACGCTGTGGAGCTTTGTGGCTTCCCTGATTTGTATATGGGTTTTTAACTTGCTTTTTAGTTCCCGGAGGTGAGGATATGAAAGAACAATTGGCGCAGCGCAGCCTTTATGTAAGGATCTTTTTTATCCTGGCAACGAGCTTGTTGTTGTGGAAGGCCTTTTCCCTGCAGGTCCTCGACAGAAGTTTTCAACGCCAGGCAGAAGCCACGGTGATGGACAGGCAGGTGCTCTATCCCTCACGGGGTCTGATTTACGACAGACACGGAAACCTGCTCACCTACAACAAACCGGTCTATGACATCTGGGTGGTTTACAATTTGGTGGACCCCGGCATGGATACGGCCCTTTTCTGCCGCTTGTTGCACATGGACAAAAAGGAATTCAAACAACGGCTGAACAAGGATTGGAGCAGTGTGCGCTATAGCAAGCGCAAACCCTTTATCTTTTTATCTACGGTGTCGCCCGAAGATTATGCCCGTTTTCAGGAGCATTTGTACGAGTTTCCGGGCTTTTATGCCCAGCGTCGCAGTGTGCGGGCACATCCGCATAGTGTGGCAGCGCATGTGCTCGGCTACATTCGGGAAGTCAGCGAAAGAGATATTGAAAAGAGCAAAGGCTTTTATCAGCCAGGCGACTACATCGGGGCCAGCGGCTTGGAAAAATACTACGAGCAGGAGTTGAGAGGTGTGAAAGGTGCTCGCTACCTGCTCAAGGATAACCTCGGCAACGTCATCGGCAGCTATCAGGATGGCCGCCTGGATTCGGCAGCTGTTTTGGGTTTCAACATTATCTCTTCACTGGATTTGGACTTACAGACGTATGCCGAACAACTGATGGAAGGAAAAACCGGCGCTGTGGTGGCCATTGAGCCGTCGAGCGGAGAAGTGCTGGCGCTGGTCAGCAAGCCCGATTACGATCCCAACCTGATGACCATCAGCAGGGGGCGGGGCGAGATTGTGAAGGCCTTGAGCTCAGATCCCAGGCAGCCTTTTTTTAACAGAGCCACCATGGCGGAGTATCCCCCCGGCTCGGTTTTTAAAACCCTGGTGGGGCTTGTAGCCCTTCAGGAAGATGTGATAGACCCCGATGCCTATCACCATTGCCCGGGTTATTACTCGTACAACAATTTTACCTGGGGCTGTCGCTCGCACCCGCCAATCTATAGCTTGGCAAATGCCATACAGTACTCCTGCAACTCTTATTTTTTTCAGACATTCCGCAACATTGTGGACAAGTACGGCTTCAATCATCCTGAAAGGGGGCTGGATACCTTTGCGGCCTATATGCATCGCTTTGGCCTGGGAGCACCTCTGGGCATTGACTTGCCGGGCGAGCAGGGCGGGAATATCCCCGATTCCAAATACTTTAACAAGCTCTATCCGAAAGAGCGGGGAGGCTGGCGCTCGCCGACCATCATTTCCCTCGGCATCGGGCAGGGCGAGAACCTCCTGACAACTCTGCAGATGGCCAACATCGCCGCTGCCATTGGCAACCGGGGCTATTACTACAGGCCCCATTTGGCGAAAGCCTTTGTAAAAGACGATAAAGTGATCCCCATTTCCGTCGGCCCACCCCGTCAGACCGGTGTGGATACGACTTGGTTTCCCTATGTCATTCAGGGCATGCGGGATGTGGTTACAGCCGGCACGGGGCGCCGGGCTTTTTTGCCCGATATCGAAGTGGCCGGCAAGACGGGTACGGTGCAAAATCCACACGGGCCTGACCACGCTACGTTTATAGCCTTTGCCCCCATGGACAAGCCGCGCATTGCCTTGGCGGTCTATGTCGAGCAGGGTGGGCACTCTTCTTTTGCTGCCGCCATTGCGGGTTTGTTGATCGAAAAATACCTGAAGGGAGACATCTCCCCTCAGCGAAAGTATATGGAAAACTACGTCTTGAATACAAAGCTATGATTGTCAGTGCCATTGTTGCAGTATCCGAAAACGGCGTGATTGGCCGTGGGGGTCAAATTCCCTGGCGCTTGTCGGGTGATTTGCGTTTTTTTAAGCGCACGACGCTTTATCACCACATCCTCATGGGGCGCCGGAGTTTTGAGTCCATCGGCCGGCCATTGCCGAAGCGGCACAATTGCATTGTCAGTCGCAACCCCCTTTACACGGCGCCGGAGTCCTGCCTGCTCTACCGCGATATCGAAGAGGCTTTGCATCACATTCACCAACGCGGAGAGACCGAGGCCTTTATTATAGGTGGCGGGGAGATTTACCGGCAGAGCATGCCGCTTTGGGATCGCTTGTACCTCACGCGCGTGCATGCCGAGCTTGAAGGCGATGTTTTTTTCCCGCCGGTGGATTGGGAGGCGTGGAAGTTGGTCTCTTCCGAGCGTCATGAAGCCGATGAGAAGAATGAGTATCCCTATACTTTTGAGTGCTATGAGCGCGAGCGTCCTGATCGTTTGCCTTTCGGCAAATGAGCCTGCCGGAAGCAGTTGCTGAGGGCTCCGTGAACAATCCCTTTTTCTGTATGTTGATAATTTTTGGGCGATTTTTTGCCTGATTATCAAGGAGTTATGAAAGGGGGCGCAAATTTTTTTCTCAAAAAGTTTGGTTTGGAAGGCATAAAAGCCGTACCTTTGCGCGGCATTTGGGTGAGCCTGCCTGAGGCGGGTGTTTTCCGGTGCAGCTAAGGAGTTGAGCGGGTAAAACCCATTGGCTCTGCGTTTTAAACTAAAAACTATACGATAGTGGATACCTTGAGTTACAAGACGCGTTCGACGAAGCGTGAAGAAGTTGAGCGCAAATGGTACATCATAGACGCTGAGGGTGAGATAGTCGGGCGTTTGTGTTCCCGCATTGCGCACGTTTTGCGCGGTAAGCACAAGCCTTCTTATACGCCTCATGTTGACTGTGGCGATTACGTCATTGTGATCAATGCCGATAAGGTTCGTTTTTCGGGCCTGAAGATGGATCAGAAGGAATATGTGCGCTATACGGGCTATCCGGGTGGTCAGCGCAAGGCGACTCCCCGCGATTTGCTGGCAAAGAAGCCTGAAGCCATTATTGAGAATGCCGTAAAGGGCATGCTGCCCAAGAATCGCCTGGGGCGCAGGATGTTCCAGAAGTTGTTTGTTTATGCAGGGGAGGAGCATCCTCATGCAGCACAAAAACCAGAACCCTTTAACTTTTGAAACAAGTTTCACCTATGGATAAGATCAATGTGATAGGTCGGCGTAAAGCAGCAGTTGCCCGTTTGTATATGGACAAAGGGGAGGGCAACATTTTAATCAACGGTCGTCCTTACGAAGAGTACTTCAACCAGCGCCATATTCGCCAAAACATCATGGCCCCTTTTCAAGTCGTAGAATTGGACAACAAGCTGTACGACATCAAGGTCAATGTGAAGGGAGGTGGCTTTAAGGGTCAGGCCGAGGCCGTTCGGCTGGCGATTGCCCGCGCTTTGGTAGCGCTGAATGAAGAGTACCGGCCGGCTTTGAAGGCCCACAAATTTCTTACCCGCGATGCCCGTGTGGTTGAGCGCAAGAAATACGGTAAGCCCAAGGCACGCAAGAGCTTCCAGTTCTCTAAGCGTTAACACCTGGCCGATTGATTTTTGTTTGAATAACCTTACAACAACGCATAGATATGCAAGTTCCAAGCTATAAAGAACTCCTCGAGGCCGGTGTACACTTTGGCCACCTGAAGAAGAAATGGAACCCGAAGATGGCTCCCTACATCTTTGCCGAGCGCAAAGGCATTCATATTGTTGATTTGAATAAAACCCGTGAATGCCTGGAAGAAGCCGGTAAGATGGCCAAAGGCCTGGCTAAGTCGGGAAAGAAGATTCTCTTTGTCGCTACGAAGAAGCAAGCTCGCGATATCGTTTCTGAGGCAGCCCGCTCTGTAGGCATGCCTTATGTGACGGATCGTTGGCTGGGTGGTATGCTTACCAATTTTAGCACCATCCACCGCTCCATCAAGAAAATGCGCAGGATTGACAAAATGCTCCAGGAAGGAGAAGCCCTGAGCATGACCAAGAAGGAGCGTCTGAAACTTTCTCGCGAACGCGCCAAGTTGGAAAAAGTGCTGGGCGGTATTGCCAACATGACCCGCCTGCCGGCTGCGATTTTTATCGTGGACATCGTGCATGAGCACATCGCTTTGAGCGAGGCCGATAAGTTGGGTTTGATGACCATCGCCATGGTGGATACGAATGCCGATCCCAATAAGGTGGATTACCCCATTCCTTCCAATGACGATGCTACCAAGTCCATTCGCATCATTACCAACTTCCTGGTGGAATCCATCAAGGAAGGTTTGGCAGAGCGCGAGAAACACAAAGCCGAAAAGGAAGCCGAAACCGGCGCCCCGGCTGAGTAAACACAACACTTTAATCAACAACTGGAAACAACAAATGAGCACAATCACTGCTTCTGACGTTAAGAAACTGCGCGAAATGACCGGCGCAGGCATGATGGATTGCAAAAAGGCCCTCGCTGAGGCCGGTGGCGATTTTGATGAAGCCGTAGCTATTTTGCGCAAAAAAGGACAAAAGCTTTCTGCCAAGCGTGCAGGCCGTGAAGCCAAAGAAGGCGTAGTCCTGGCCAAAGTTACGGATGATAAGACCAAGGGCGTTATTGTGAAGTTGAGCTGCGAAACGGATTTCGTTGCCAAGACAGACTCTTTCATCGCCCTGGCTGATAAAATAGGTGATATCGCCTTGCAAAACTTCCCGAACAGCTTGGAGGATTTGCTGAATTTGCCTTTTGAAGACGGCCTGACTGTCGGAGATAAAATTACCGAGCAGGTAGGCGTGATTGGAGAAAAGATCGAGTTGGCCGGCTACGAAAAACTGGAAGCTCCGATGGTCGCTCCTTACATTCACATGGGCAACAAGGCCGGCGTATTGGTTGGCCTGAGTGTGGCTGATGAAGAATACTTTGAGCCGGGCCGTGGTGTAGCCATGCAGGTAGCCGCTATGCGCCCCATCGCTGTGGATGAAGAGGGCGTGGATGCTTCTGTGATTGAGAAAGAGCTTGAGATCGGTATGGAGCAAGCCCGCCAGGAGGGCAAGCCCGAGCAAATGCTGGAGCGTATCGCTCAAGGCAAACTGAAAAAATTCCTCAAGGAGAATACCCTGCTCAATCAGGAGTTTGTGAGAGGTGAGGGTAAACAAACCGTGGGAGCTTATCTCAAAGCACTCAACGGCGATTTGACCGTTACCGATTTCAAACACGTCGAATTGGGCTGATCAAAAAAAGCGAATGCATTTGCATTCGCTTTTTTTTTGTCTTTTTCAAAGCAATGACCTATCTTTGATTTCATGGCAGCACCTACGTATAAGCGAGTTCTCCTGAAGCTGAGCGGCGAAAGCCTGATGGGCTCCAAGCCCTTTGGCATTGCACCTGAGATGTTGCGGCATTATGCTTTGCAGATTAAGAGCATTCGCGATCTCGGTGTGGAAGTGGCCGTAGTCATTGGCGGTGGAAACATCTTTAGAGGTTTGCAAGCTGAGAGTTCCGGTATAGAGCGGGTGCAAGGCGACTATATGGGCATGCTTGCTACCGTGATTAACGGCATGGCTTTGCAGAGTGCTTTGGAAAAAGAGGGCGTCTATACCCGCCTGATTTCAGCCATTGAGATGAAGCAAATCGCCGAGACTTACATCCGGCGCAGGGCTATCCGCCATTTGGAAAAAGGGCGGGTTGTCATTTTTTGTGCCGGCACCGGCAGCCCGTATTTTACCACTGACAGTGCTGCAGCACTCAGAGCCAGTGAGATAGATGCCGATGTCATCCTGAAGGGTACGCGAGTTGATGGCATCTATACTGCAGACCCCGAGAAAGACCCTCAAGCCAGCCGCTTTGAAGTTTTGAGCTTCTCTAAAGTCATTAAACTGGGCTTGAATGTCATGGATATGACGGCTTTTACTCTTTGTAAAGAAAACAATATTCCCATCATAGTTTTTGATATCTCCAATCCCGAAAATCTACTTCGTATCGTGAAGGGTGAAAAAGTGGGAACATTGGTAGAGTAGATGGAGATGGCCTTGCTCACTCATACCGGAGAGCTTCAATCGGGTCCAATTGAGATGCTTTTATAGCCGGATACAAGCCCGAGAAAATTCCTACAATAAAGGCGATGATTGTGGCGAGGGCCATCCAGTTCCATGGGATGAGGAATGGTCCGTTGAGAAGTTTTGCGACAATGAGTCCGATACCTATTCCAAAGAGAATGCCGAGCAAACTTCCCAGTTGGCAGAGAACGACAGCTTCTGTGAGAAATTGAAAGCGGATTTCTTTCTTGCTTGCTCCCAGTGCTTTGCGTATGCCGATTTCACGAGTGCGTTCAGTGACAGAGACGAGCATGATGTTCATGAGCCCGATGGCGGCGCCAAGCAGTGTGATGAGTCCAATGGCTGCAGCCGACATCCTGAATTTGACGGTATCTTCTTTGATGATTGCGATGAGGCTGTCGCTTTTGCGCACTTCAAAGTCATTTTCCTGAGACGGTTTGAGTTTTCGTATTTGCCGAAAGGCTGCAGATACTTCTGCTATGAGGGCAGGCATTTCTTCGGCATCCTTTACAAAACCCGTGATGCTGTAGTTGGAGGTAGTTGTGCCGTAAAAGCGTTTGCCTGCAAGCAGTGTGATGAAGGCCCTGAGGTCTTCATTCCTGTTCATGGATGAGCCTTTGGATTTGAGGACACCAACTACTTTGTATTTTTGATTTCCGATGGAAATGTTTTTTCCTATGGCTGTCTCAGCTGCCCCATTGAATAGCTTTTTTACAATTTCCATTCCAATGATGGTTTTTAGCGCTCCACTTTCTACTTCCGTGTGTGTGAAATTGCGTCCAAGTTCGAGATCAAGGGCGTTGACAGTGAGATAAGTTTCATCAATCGCCATGATGGGGACATTGGGGTTGCTTGCTTTTTCTTTGTATTTGAGTACGGCATTTCCGGTACAAAACAGAGATGTGCTGATGACTGCTTTTCCCTGGTACCGGCTTTTCAGTTTTTGTGCCTGATCAAAAGTAATAGGAGTGATTTTTGTCGTTTGGACTCCTCGCCTTCGACTCCTCAGTTTTTCACCCTTTGGTGCTATGGTAAAGGTGTTGGCACCCAGACTGGAAAAATTTTCTCCCAAGGAGTATATAGCGGTATCCATAGCAGTGAGAATACCAACCAAAGCCATAATCCCGAAGGAGATGATCAGTACTGTAAGTGCCGACCTCAGGGTGTTGCTGCGTATGGAGCGTATAGCTATGAGTATGTTTTCAAAAATGTGCATGCGTAATTTTCTGTATAGGAACTCAAATGTGGTGTGTCTTTTTGCCCCTCACAAGTTTGTTCGATAAATTCACCTCGGATTTCGACCAAGCTCAATCCCTTGGGAAAAGAAGTTAGCTTTCCCTATTCACCGCGGCCCCCTCAAAACCCTTCTCCCCTCTGATTTCGACTGCGCTCCGCGCGCTCAATCGCCGGGGAGAAAGGCGTAGGTTTTGTAATAACCAAAGGTGATTGAGCTGGGTGGCCCGCGCGGGCAGGGTCGAAATCACCGCGCATGATATGAAACCCCAAAGGTGATTGAGCTGCGCGGCCCGCGCGGGCAGGGGTCGAAATCACCG
>WGBN01000040.1 GCA_015494245.1 Saprospiraceae bacterium
GCTTTGCGCGTGCAGAAAATTGAGGTTCACCAGACTCTTGCCCAGACTGTGAAAATGGCCGTGTCCTTCCACAAAAGCCGGCATGGCAAAGGCGCCCTGCAAGTCAATCAGCTCCGTGCTGTCTCCGGCCAAAGCGAGAATCTCGTCTTTTTTGCCCAGTTTCAAAATATGCCCGTCGCGCACGGCCAGAGCTTCCACATCGGTATAAGCGCTATCCATAGTGGCAAAGACACCATTGTACAAAATCAGATCGGGTGGCATGACTTTTTCAGGCGCTTCGGTGCAAGCAAAGAAAAACAGAATTACAACCAACAACAAAGATGTAAAAAACTTCATTATGGGGATATTTTTTAGAGAAAAGAAAAAAGAGGGCAAAGCCCTCTTTTTTCTTTTCTCTAATTCTTTTTCTACCGCGAATTCGAATACCTCAAAATCATATACAGCAACATCACCAGAGAGGAGAGCGCTGCTGCCACATAGGTCATGGCTGCCCACCAAAGGGCATCTTTAGCGCCATCGTGTTCGGGACCGGCGGCGATGCCGCTTTCATCCAACCACACCAATGCTCTGCGGCTGGCGTCAAATTCCACCGGCAGGGTGATGAAGGAGAAAAGGGTCGTCACCAAAAAAGTACCGATGGCAAAGAGCATCAGCATCGGGAAGGTATTCAGCATCATAAAGGCCAGGATCAACAGCCACTGCTGGGCTGTGGCAGCGATTTGCACCACCGGCACCAGGGCCGAGCGCAGTTGCAGCATGGCATAAGCCTCGGCATGTTGCACGGCATGGCCGCATTCATGAGCCGCCACCGCAGCAGCCGCCACCGAACGCCCCTGATACACCTCCGGGCTAAGGCTGACGATTTTCTTGATGGGATGATAGTGGTCCGTCAACATCCCCTGCCCCTGCACGATCTTGACATCGGTGATGCCGTTGTCGCGCAGCATCTTGGCCGCCACTTCAGCCCCACTCAAACCACTGCTCAGCGGCATGCGGCTGTATTTTTCAAACTTGCTCTTCAAGCGAGCGCTCACCCACATCCCCACCATAGAAAGGATGCCGGCAATGAGATAATATCCGTAATATCCAACCATGAGTCGTTCTGTTCTCTTTGTTCAAACAATAAATAGCAGCCGGGCCCGGTGCCCGCCTTATATAACCACACAAAGATAACAAAAGTTGGTGGTTTGCAGGGAGGGGCATGGAAATGGAAAATGGAAAATGGAAAATGGAGAATAACGAAAGGATCGGGGAGCTGACGTAAGGAAGACCCCCGAGCCGGCCTTTGAGAATGGAAAATGGAAAATGGAGAATGAACCAATGAGAATCCCAGGGACTCGGCTGCATGTTGCCTCATAAAACGGGATATCAAGTTGAACGGGTTAAAACCCGCGGGAACCCGCGTCATCCGCGTCATCCGCGTTCTATCATGTCACGCTCATCGTCAGAATCACAGATTACACAGATTGACACAGATTGTACCAATTCCTCCGATTTCACCAATTTCACCGATTTCACCGATTCAACCGCTTTCACCAATTTCACCGACAGACGTCCGTATTCGAGGCATGGCATTGCGGGCTAAAGCCCGCTGAGCGAGCAGGCGGGCTGAAGCCCGCCCCGCTAACAGACAACGGACAACAGACAACCCTCAAACCTCCTCCCACTCATACCCCACAACATTCCTCTTCTCGCGGCTAAACTCAATACCCACCAGATAAACACTTTCGGCATCCTGATATTTCTCCCAATATCTCTTTTCTTTGATTTGTTTCAAGGCGTTGCCGGTGGCTTTTTCTGCCAGCTTAAATTCAAAGATGAAGACTTTGCCTTCAAGCTTGACCGTCAAATCCATTCTGCCCAGGTTAGTGATGTCTTCGGGAATGAGGTCAAGCCCTGTGCTTGCCAAATAGGCATAGATTACGCTGGCGTAATACCCTTCGTATTCCGGAAGCTTGCTGTTGGTGAAATTGCTGTACGGGATGGAGGCAAAAAGAGAAGAGAGCGCATCCTTGAAGCCATCCAAGTCAGGCTTATCAAGCATCTCATACAACCTGTCCTGAAATTTAAGTTTTTCTGTTATCTGCCTGGTCAGGTAATTGATAAAAAGGCTGTTGAGAGACGTTTGCACTTCTTTGTTTGGGACATTCAAAGTGTATTTCACGCCAAAAGGGGTAACTCTTTTTCCGGTAATCGTCAAATATCCCGTTTTATGAGGCAACATGCAGCCGAGTCCCTGGGATTCTCATTGGTTCATTCTCCATTTTCCAT
>WGBN01000041.1 GCA_015494245.1 Saprospiraceae bacterium
CGGGGGATGCGCAGGGGGGCGCTGGTACGGCTTTCGGGGGCCATGACCTGGGCTTCTTCTGTTATGAATCCGGGCATTTTTCGGGCGAAGTTTTTGAGTCCCTGCTGCAGGCGTTTGCGCAGGGCTGTGGGCAGCAATTCGTGCAGGGGAGCGGGGTAGATGCCGGGGATGTAGGACGTCGGCAGCAAGTCGGTGGAGAGCTTGCCGCTGATGAAGTCTTTGAGCTTTTGCGCCGGTGCTTTCTGGCTGCCGTCGCCGTATTGGAAGAGCCCCTGCTCAATGCTTTGCCGGAAGCTGAGTCCGGAGAAAACGCCCTGTTTGGCGAAAGCCTGAAAATCCCGCTCATCCACGGCTGCAACGATGCCGGCATTGGCGAAGGGCGAGTCGCGGCGGGACATGGACATGCCGTTTAACACGATTTCGCCGGGAGCCGTTGCAGAGGGCACGAGCAGACCGCCCGGGCACATGCAGAAGGAGAAAACGCCCCGCTCTTCAACCTGACAAGCCAGGCGATAGCTGGCGGCGGGCAGGGTGGAGGGGCGCTCTTCACAGCCGTATTGGATTTTGTCTATCAGTTTTTGAGGATGCTCTACCCGCAATCCGATGGCAAAGGGCTTGGGTTCGAGTTTCAGGCCGAGGCGGTGCAGCATGAAGTAGATGCCGGAGGCCGAGTGGCCGGTGGCGAGGATGACGGCTTTTGCCAAGTGCTCGCGGCCGTCCTGCAGGCGAAGGCCCTCCAACCGGCCATCGCGGATGAGCAGTTCTTCTACGCGGCTGTTGAAGTGGACTTCCCCGCCGTAGTGCAGGATGGTCTGCCGGATGTTGGCCACCACCCGCGGCAGGCGATTGGAACCGATGTGGGGATGGGCGTCTATGAGGATGTCTTCGGGCGCGCCGTGCTCTACCAGCAGTTTGAGCGCCTTGTAGATGTTGCCGCGCTTGTGCGAGCGGGTGTAGAGTTTGCCGTCGGAATAGGTGCCTGCGCCTCCCTCGCCAAAGCAGTAGTTGGAATCGGGATTGACTTCGCTGAATTGCTGGATGGCCCGCAGATCGCGCCGGCGCTTTTGTACGTCTTTGCCGCGCTCGAAAATCACGGGCTTCAGGCCCAGTTCGAGCAGTTCCAGAGCGGCAAAATAACCCGCCGGCCCGGCGCCTACAATGAGTACCTCCTCTGCGCGGTGAACGTCTTTGAAGGCCTCCGAAAATACCGGCTCGGGCTCAAAACCTCTGCCCGTGTCGAGCGCCACCCTGAGGCGGTAAACGGGAGGTCGCTTGCGGGCATCTATGGAGCGCTTCAGGATTTTGAAGCCACGTATTTCTTTGGGATTGTAACCCGCTGCCATGGCAGCTTTCATTTGCCAGTAGGCAGCATCCTCCATTTTGCTGTGCGAAACGGCGATCTCGACGGTCTTGATTTGGCTCATGGGGGCAGTATAGGGAAAAATTGGGAGAATTTTGGGCTGAGCCTGCCGAACTGATGGATAATAGAACCTGCCTGCTGCAGGCAGGCGCGGATTTCGGCAGGCAGGCTCAATCTGACAGATGACGCGGATTGTGCGGGTTTCCGCGGGTTTTAAGGACGGTTCAATTGTCAGCTTGGTTTCTGATGGAGACAGGTAGCTAAAAACTTAATGAACCATTTTGCTATATTTGCAACCCACAAGTTTCCGTTACATTTTTATGAAAGCAAAAAAACTCTTCAAGCGGCTGTTTTTGGTGATAGCCATCCTGTTCGTTCTGTTGTTGGGGGCTATGGTTGCCATCCCCTGGTTCTTTAAAGACGATCTGCTGCGCGTCATCAAAGAGCAGGCCAATGCGGGCATGAATGCCAAACTGGAATTTGAAGATGCCACGCTCTCTTTCTTCAAGCAGTTTCCCCTGCTGACCATCAGCGTAGAGGATTTTTCCGTGAAGGGTGTAGATGCCTTTGAGGGCATCGAACTGGCCGGAGGCGAGCGGCTCGATCTCAGCTTCCGCATCCTGGAACTTCTCGGCAGCGATCGCGTGCCGACCATACGGGCTCTGCATCTCGAAAAACCCCGTGTTCACATCCTCGTGCTGAGCGACGGCTCCGCCAATTACGACATCGCCAAGCCTTCCGCAGAAGAAGAAACGGCCACCACGCCCGAAGAGGATTACGATTTGCTCTCCCTCAAAAAATACAGCATTAGCGGTGGCGACATCGTCTATGATGACCGCCAAATGGATTTTTACCTCGCCATGAACGGCCTCGAACATCAGGGCAAAGGGCATTTTACCGCCAATACCTACGACTTGGACACCCGCAGCGAAGTACAGGCATTGACCCTGGACTACGGCGGCGTCCGCTATCTCAAACAGGTCAAAGCCGAACTTACCGCCGGCCTGCTCATGGACCTGAGCAAAATGCGCTTCGAATTGCGCGAAAACAAACTCCTGCTCAATGCACTGCCGCTCGAGTTAGACGGCTACCTCGCCCTGCCCGAGGATGCCATTGAAATGGACCTGAGTTTCTCCTCTCCGGGCAGCTCTTTCAAAGAGTTGTTCTCCATCCTGCCCGATGCCTATACGCCGGCTTATGCAGATGCTCAAGTCAATGGGAAATTTTTGTTGAAAGGTAGTGTCAAAGGCCGCATGACCGAGGAGGAATATCCCGCTATGGACATCAAACTGCAGGTCAAAGACGGCAGCGTGCAGTATCCGGATTTGCCCCTCGGCTTGCAGGAAATCCAGGCCAATGTGGCGCTGGCCAGCCCTCAGGGAGACCTGGACGGGATGAAACTCGACATCCCCATAGCCCACCTCAAGCTCGGGGAAAATCCCTTTTCTTTCAAATTTCACCTCAAAACGCCCGTCTCTGACCCCGATGTGGATATGCGCGTGAAGGGCGTACTCGAGTTGTCGGATTTGGCGAAAGCCTACCCCCTGCAAGGCATCAAAACTCTGGCCGGCCGCTTAGATGCCGATTTGCGCGCCCGCGCCCGCATGTCTCAAATCGAGCGCGAGGCTTATGAAGAAGTGGATATGGCCGGTCGCATGCAACTGGCCGGCTTGCAGTACGAAGCCGAAGGGCAGCCGCTCCTCAAGGCCAAAAAAATCGCCATGAATTTCAGCCCGGAGTACGTGGAATTGGAAGAGGCTGTTCTTCAGGCGGGCCAAAGCAATTTGCGGGCCTCGGGGCGCATAGACAATTTGCCCGCCTTGTTCTCCTCTTCGAAGACGCTGCGGGGCAAGATGAAACTCCGTTCCGATTACCTCTATGCCGATGAGTGGATGACGGCTTCTGATGAGCCGGCGCCTGCTCCCGTTGCCGCCGAAGCCCCTGCAGAAAGCACGGCCATTCCCGCTTTCGATTTTGAGTTGGATGCGGCCTGCTCCAAGTTCGTCTATGACAGCTATACCCTTGAAAATGTGGTCTGTCGGGGTGAAGGCAGCTTAGACGCCCTGCAGCTGAGAGAGCTTTCTTTCGACATGGGCAAGAGCGATTTTTCTTTTACCGGAGCCTTTCGGCAAATAGACGAATACCTCTTTGACGATGGCGTGCTGAGTGGAGACCTCGCTCTGCGCTCGCACTTTCTCGACCTGAATCCCTTTATGGAAACCGAAGAAGGCGCCTCCTCCGGCGCTTCCACGGAAGAGAGCTATGAACCCATCGAAGTGCCCCGCAACCTCCATCTGCGCATTCTGGCCGACATCAACAAGCTGCTCTATACCGACATTGAGCTCAAAGACCTGCAGGCCGTTTTGCAGGTCGAAGACGGGCAGGCCATTCTGGAAAAGTGCAACACCAACACCCTCGGCGGCTCCGTCGCGCTGACCGGCTTGTACGACACTTCGGTGGAGGGTGATCCCGCCTTTCACTTCAAGTACGACCTCAGCGGTATGGATTTTCAGAAGGCCTACACCACTTTTAACAGCTTTCAGGCTCTGGCGCCTGTGGCGAAGTATGTACGCGGGAAGTTCAACTCTTCGCTCATCATGGAGGGCAGCCTCGGGCCCGACATGATGCCGAAATACGATGTTCTTTCTGCGGATGGCTTTTTGGAGACCATCCAGGGAAAAGTGGAGGGCCTGCCTGCGCTTGCTGCCATAGACCAAAACCTCGGCGTACCTCTGCTCTCCGGCATGGAGTTGAAGGACACCCGCAATTGGTTCGAAATTCGCAATGGCAGGGTAGAGGTGAAGCCCTTCGATTATACCTGGCAGGACATTGCCATGAACATCAGCGGCAGTCACGGCATTGCGAATGGGGAGATGGACTACTACATCAAGGCCGACGTGCCCCGCGAAAAACTGGGTTCCTTCCTCAATGCTGCAGCCGACAAAGGCATGGCAGCTCTGCAACAACAGGCGGGAAAACTGGGGCTCAATCTGAAGCAGGCCGAGACCATTAAGTTGGGCATCAGCCTCAAAGGCCCCTGGGATAAGCCCAAAGTAGGAATCAAATTGCTGGGTACCGATGGCGAACAAAGTGTAGCCGATGCTGCCAAAGAAGAACTAAGCGATATCGCCACTGAAGAAAAAGAAAAGCTCCAGTCCAAGGCCGAAGAGAAAGTCAATGAAGCCAAAGAGCAGGCCAAAGAAGAGCTGAACAAAGCCGCAGCTCAAGCCGAAGAAGCTGCCAGGGAGGAGCTGAACAAAGGCGTGGAGCAGGCCAAAGAAAAGGCCGGTGAAGTCGTGGGTGAG
>WGBN01000042.1 GCA_015494245.1 Saprospiraceae bacterium
ATCATGTCACTATTGACGGTAGGCAACAATGCCGTAATAGAACCTGCCTGCAGCAGGCAGGCGCGGATTTTCGCGGGTGCGGCGGATTTTCGCGGGTTTTAAGGACGGTTCAATCGCCAGATGGTGTCATTTATTTTATGCCACTTTGCAATCAAGCCTAAGTTGACAAAAAATAAAAGGAGTATTTGGATATGCGCTGAATTCTGGGCATATTGCCATCTCAAAACTTAATGAACCATTGATGTAAAACAGTTAGATGAAAAAACGACTGCCACATAGAGGAAGATTCCAGGCACAAGGCGATGAGCTTGAAGAATCAGAAAATTGGGCCCAAAATCACCACATCCCCATGCACCTCAACAAAACCCACTTCCCCCTCTTCCTCCTTCTCCTGAGCCTGCTGCTTGGCAGTACTTCCTGTGAGCTCTTTCACCATGCTGCCGGCGAGGATGCGCTGCCGCGCAAGCGCTCTGTGCGTTTCCTGAACAAAAAACTGGAGCAACTGCAGCCCGATTTCAACACCCTCAGCGCCAAACTGAAAATAGACGCCCAACTGCCCGACCAACATCTCAAGTTCACCGGCAGCCTGCGCATGAAACGCGACAGTGCCATCTGGATGAATTTCAAAAAATTCGGCCTGGAGATGGGGCGCATGCTCATCACGCCCGATTCGGCCTTCTTCATCAATCGCTTAGACCGGACTTATTTTGCCGAAAGGCTGGAAGATTTGGCGAAAGCCTTCCAGATACCCGCCGATTTCGAGCGACTCCAAAGCCTGCTCATCGGTTATCCGCTTTCTGCCGAACAGCCCGAACTGAGCCTCGCCCCGGGCGCCTACCTGCTCATCCGCAAGGACCCGGAACTTCAGGATACCCTCCGGCTTGCAGCAGCCACCTTCCTGCCCGAAAAATGGAGCATTTTTCACCCAAATAGCGGCCTGAGCGCCCAAATGAGCTTCGAAAATTACCAAAAACTTGATAAACAACATTTTTTTTCGTACTTTCGCGTATTGGAAGCTGTGGCTACCTCAGGTGAGGACATGCAAATCGCCCTCGAATTCACGAAATTGACACTCAACGAAGAGGTGAAAATGTCCTTCCAAATACCCGGCCACTACGAAAGAACCCGATAGAACCGATGTATGAAAACAAAAACAACACCTTTTAAGCGCTTAACACTCCTGCTTTTTGCCTTGCTTCTTATCGGATTGAACGCCCCTGCTCTGCATGCGCAAACCTCCGCCGAGCGGCAAAAGCTCGAAAGCAAACGCAAAAAGCTCCAAAAAGAAATTAAATACACCAACAGCCTCCTGGCCAAAACGCGCAAGTCCAAAAAGATAACGGCACGCCGCTATCAGGCCATCTTGCGCCAGGTCAAAGCCCGCCAGGATCTCATCGCCACTCTCCAGGAAGAAATTGACTGGATAGACAGCGATATGCAGCGCGACTCCCTCGTGGCCGAAGCCCTGCAAAACGACCTCAATCAGCTCGAAGAAGAATACGGCCGCATCCTCAGAGCAGCCTTCCGGCAAAAACTCAACGAAAACGCCTGGCTGTTCGTACTCTCGGCTACCAGCATCAACGAAATGCTGCAGCGCTGGCTCCTGCTTCAGCAATACCGGCGCTTCCGCAAACGCCAGGCCGCACTCATCGCAGATACCCGCAAGATGCTCCAAAGCCGCATCCAAAAACTCGAAGAACGCAAAGCCGAAAAGACAAAACTGCTCAACGAAGAACAAACCCAATCCGAGCAACTCGCACGCGAACTCAGCGAAAAAGACCGCCTGCTGCGCAACCTGCGCCGAGACGAAGCCCGCCTCAAAAAGGAACTCCAAAAAAAGAAAGCCGACCAAAAGCGCCTCAACAACGCTATAGCCGACATCATCAACAAAGAAGAAGCCAAACGCAAAAAAGAAGAACGACCCGCCACCACAAGCCCGGCAACAAACACCAATCCCGCCATGGACGCCCCCTCCCGCAGCTTCTTTAGCCTGCGCAGACGCCTGCCCTGGCCCGTCAAAAAAGGCGTGGTCATCGAAGAATTTGGCACACACCCACACCCCACAGCCCCGGGCCTGACCATCACCAACAACGGCATTGACATCCGAACCGACCAGGGGGCTAAAGCCCTGGCAGTACACCAGGGCGTAGTCGTGGGCGTCCATTTCATCCCCGGCTCCCATTACTTCGTCATCATCCAGCATGGAATATTCTATACCGTGTATTCCAACCTGGAAAGCCTGCTGGTGAAAAAGGGAAATAAAGTATCTACGGGACAAGCCATCGGCACCGTATATACCAACACGCAAACCAACGAAACCGATTTGCACTTTGAAATCTGGAGGAACAAAAAGCACCTCAACCCCTCTGTCTGGTTGAAAAAGAAGTAAGGAGATTTCAGCAGCCATAGCTGCCGGCATCGCATCGCAAGGAGACAAAAAACCATGAACAAAAACGACTGGAACGTAGGGAAGCAAAAAAACACCCTGAAGCCGAAAGAAGAAAAAGCCGTACTCGTCGGCTTAATCACCCGAGATCAAACCGAAGAACAACTCGCGGAGTATCTCGATGAGCTGGAGTTTCTCGCCAAAACTGCCGGAGCCATTGCCATCAAGCGCTTTTGGCAGAAAATGCCCCAGCCTCACCCCAAAACCTTTATCGGCAAAGGCAAACTCGAAGAAATCAAAAACTTCCTGGAAAACCACCCCGAAGTCAATATGGTGCTCTTCGACGACGACCTCACGGGAAAGCAAACGACCATACTCGAAGAAACCCTCAAAGTCAAAGTCATAGACCGGAGCAGCCTCATCCTCGACATCTTCGCCCACCGCGCTCAAACCGCCCAGGCAAAAACCCAGGTCGAGCTGGCCCAACTCCAATACCTCCTGCCCCGCCTGCGAGGCCTGTGGACCCACCTCGAACGCCAACGCGGAGGCATCGGCATGAGAGGCCCGGGCGAAAAAGAAATTGAAACCGACCGCCGTATCGTCCGGGATAAAATAGCCCTGCTCAAGAAAAAACTCGAGCGCATTGACAAACAAAATGCCACCCGCCGCAAACAACGCGGACAACTCATCCGCGTCGCCCTCGTGGGCTATACCAATGTGGGCAAATCAACCCTGCTGAACGTCCTCAGCAAATCTCGGGTCTTTGCCGAAAACAAACTCTTCGCCACCCTGGATACCACCGTCCGCAAAGTCGTCTGGGATACCATGCCCTTCCTGCTATCCGATACCGTGGGCTTTATACGCAAACTGCCCCACCACCTCATCGAAAGCTTTAAATCCACCCTCGACGAAGTGCGCGAAAGCGACATCCTCCTCCATGTCGTGGATATCTCCCATCCGGGCTATGAAGAACACATCCAAACCGTTCAACACACCCTCAAAGAACTGGGCGTAGAAGAAAAACCCACCCTCATGGTGTTCAACAAAATGGACCGCTACAGAAAACTCAACTACGACGAACTGCTCGACGAGGAAGGACGCCGCGAAATCGAAGAACAACTCCACCAAAACATCCGCAACCAATTCGGTACCGACAGCGTCTTTATATCTGCACAAACCAAAGAAAACCTCGACGAACTACGACAAAAACTGACCCGAATGATTAAAACGCAGTACAACCTCAGGTACCCCCATCAGGTTAGAACATGGTCCTAAAACACAAGCTAAGCATGAACAATTACACCTTTTTCAGACTTCTTACTAAAAAACCATTGTTTTTCCTTAGCTTTGCTGATGAACCATGCCCAACCCACGGAACCTATGGAAACTAAAAACGATAAAACCCAAAAGACGTGAACGAGAACTTTGCCATCTTAGAGCTTAAATACGGCAACATCTACGGAGGTTACCCCAATTACTTCGTCATTGCAGAAGCTTCTGTACTGGCTTTTGAAGTAGAAAGCCGTAAAATCTTTATTGAATCCTGTCGCAATGGCCTGGATATCAATTACGTATCCGTTTATCCCAAAACCGATGAACTGGGACACACCATCGAGCGCGTGCGGGAAGTCGTCAACATGAAAACAGGACAGACGCGCCCCTATCTCGAAGAGTACAAACTCGATGAGCGCGCTCTGGAGTTTGCCTTCAAGCAGGTGCGACCGGTTCAAAACTGGGTCAAACGCTTCCTGCTCACCAGCTTCAGAAAGTACAATGTGCGCAACCTCCTCATCTTCGACGGGCGACGCGACATCTTCCTCTGCGAACGCGCCGGAGTAAACTTCGGGCGTACCCGCATCATGGACCTCCAAAAGGCCATCAACAAAGAAACCAACTATCTGTTTTCGCTCAACAAGCTGGCCAAAGTGATCAACCTCAGCTTCGACAACAGCTACCTGCGCTCCAACAACCTGGAGTACTGGATACACCCCGTAGCAGCGCGCCAATTGCGCCCCATGTCGGCAGCCTGGGATGCAGCACGCCTGCTCATGGTACACAACGAATACATGTACCACCACGACAGCTTCCTGCTCGAAGCGGCCAAACTCGTCAACAAAATCGAGGAAAGAAAAAATCAATGAAAAATGCAGGGGGTAGGCGCTACCTGCCCTCTGCTCCTCTTAAAGCAGGCCCAGCAGGTATTCTCCATACCCGCTCTTGAGATACTTCTCGCCCAAACGGGCCAGTTGCTCATCATCAATAAAACCCTGTTGCCAGGCCACCTCCTCTATGCAGCCTATTTTCAAACCCTGCCGCTCTTCAATCACTTCGATAAACTGCCCGGCCTGAATCAAAGACCTGTGCGTGCCGGTATCCAGCCAGGCCATACCCCGCCCGAGAACCTGTACGTTCAACGCTCCCCGCTCCAGATACGTCTTGTTGACATCCGTAATCTCATACTCCCCCCGCGCACTGGGCTTGAGGTTTTTGGCGATTTCCACCACCGAGTTGTCGTAAAAATACAAGCCGGGCACGGCGTAATCCGACTTGGGATGCTCCGGTTTCTCTTCAATGGAAAGGGCTTTAAAACTTTCGTCAAATTCCACCACGCCATAGCGCTCGGGGTCCTTCACGCGGTAGGCAAAGATGATTCCTCCTTCGGGCTCTGTGCTCTGTTTTAGCGCATGCTCCAAATCGCCGCCATAAAAAATGTTATCGCCCAAAATCAGCGCGACCTTATCCCCTCCAATAAACTCCTCACCCAGCACAAAGGCCTGAGCCAGGCCATTCGGCTCGTACTGCGGCACATAGGAAAACCGGCAACCCAAAGCGCTGCCATCGCCCAACAACTTCTCAAACAACGGCAAATGCTCCGGCGTGGAAATGAACAAAATATCCCGTATGCCCGCCATCATCAAAGTAGAGAGCGGATAGTAAATCATGGGCTTGTCGTACACCGGCATGAGCTGCTTGCTCATCACCAAAGTCAACGGATAAAGCCTCGTGCCCAAACCGCCCGCCAAAATGATGCCTTTCATACAATCAATGCTTTAATTCCTTAATTCATACGCCCGTCTTCACGAGGCAAAAACACAAATTTTGCCCTGTCTTCATCCTCCACGACAAACAAGCACAGCCATTCAGCAGGGTCTTTGTACACGGCCTTAAAATCATCTACGCGGTCTTCCCGGATGAGGCGCTTCGCCACAAACTCCTCCAAAGAAGAGGCATTTACCGACCAACGCCCGGCCACTTCTTCCTCTTTGACCAAAGGAATGCCCAGTTCCGCAAGCCCCTTGTGTACGACAAAAATCGGATAGGAAGATACCCGCTCATCTATAATCGTATCGGCAGCCTTGCACAACACCTTCTTGTAAGAGCGCAATTCCTCTTCCAACAGCCTGTATTTCATCTGCTCGTCCATGAGGCAAAGATAGGTACTTTAATTTTTTTCCCTATCTTCGCCCATCATGAGCAACTACGTAGTTTCAGCACGAAAATATCGCCCCACGCGTTTTTCCGAGGTCGTTGGCCAGGAGCACGTATCACAAACGCTGAAGAACGCCCTGAAGGAAGACCATTTGGCGCAAGCCTTTCTCTTTTGCGGCCCCAGAGGCGTCGGCAAAACCACCTGTGCGCGCATTTTGGCGAAAGCCCTCAACTGCCAACAACTCACCGAAGAGCACGAGCCCTGCAATGAATGCCCGAGTTGTACGGCCTTTAACGAAAACGCCTCGCTCAACATCACCGAGCTGGATGCAGCTTCCAACAACTCCGTAGAACACATCCGCACCCTCATAGACCAGGTGCGCATCCCACCCCAGCAGGGACGCTATCGCATCTTCATCATAGATGAGGTGCACATGCTCTCCCTCAGCGCCTTCAACGCCTTCCTCAAAACCCTCGAAGAACCCCCTGCACACGCAGTCTTCATCCTCGCTACCACCGAGAAACACAAAATCCTGCCCACCATCCTCTCGCGTTGTCAAATCTATGACTTCAAGCGCATCGCAGCGGCAGACATCAAAAAACAACTGCAATATATCTGCCAACAAGAAGGCATAGAGGCCGAAGAACAGGCCCTGCACATCATCGCTCAAAAAGCAGATGGCGCTTTGCGCGACGCGCTCTCCATATTCGACCGCATCAGCAGCTTCTCCGGTAAGAAAATCACCTACCGAACGGTCATTGAAAACCTGCATGTACTCGACTACGATTACTACTTCCAATTCGTAGAAGCCCTGCTGACCGAAGACTTGTCCAAAGTACTGTTGCTCTTTGACGAAATCCTCAGAGCCGGATTTGAAGGCGACCTGTTTATGCAGGGACTGGCTACGCACTTGCGCGATCTGCTGGTCTGCAAAGACCCCGCTACCCGCTCCTTGCTGGAAGCCGGAGAAGAACTCCAAAAGCGCTACATCGAACAGGCTCAAAGCACACCGCCAGCCTTCCTCCTGAGCGCCCTCAACATCGCCACCGAAAGCGAATTGCAGTACAAACTCGCCAAAAACAAGCGCCTCCACATCGAAATGGCGCTCATCAAAATGTGCTACATCCTGCGCGCCAAAGAAGCTGCAGAGCAAAGCACCCCAACAGAAAAAAAAAGTCCTGAACTAAAAGAAAGCCAGGTCCGCGAGCCTTCTAAACCGGCTTACGCCAAATCAAACCCGCGTCAACAACCGCCCCAAAAACCTGCCGGACAAAAACCCGAAACAAAGCCCAAAACAACGACCCCAAACACGCCCCCTCCACCCCCGCCTCCCATGCCAACCGGACGACCGGGCACCGATGATATACTCTCTCAAATAGACCGGGCCGTAAGTGAAAAACACCGGCAAACGCGGCAGCAAAACACCCCCATAACAACCGAAATGCTGCAAACCCTCTGGGATGCCTACTTAGATGAAATAAACTCCGACCTCCTGCGCAACGCCATGCGAAAAGCCCGCCTCGAGTACAAAAACGAAACCCTGCACGTGCTCGTCACCTCCCCCATCTCCCAAGCCAACCTCCAACAGGAAATCGGCCTCATCGAACACTTGCGCAAAGCCACCAACAAACCATCCCTTCGCTGGGAAATACACATAGACCAGGAGGCAGCAGCCAAACTAAAAGAACAAAGCCGCAGCCCCAAAAAGAAAACCCCCAAAGAAAAATACCTCGACATGCTGCAGACCAACCCCCTCATCGAAAAATTGCGCAAGGAATTGGACCTGCAAATTGATCCGGCGGGATCATCGTAACGACGACGACAACCACAACCAAAACACCCCCTCCTATGTTTTTTCAACATAGACCCGTTTCATCATGAAAGAACAGACTCTCTGGTTTCTCGAGAACATTGACGTAACCGGCATTTTTTGTCCCAAAAAAATGGACAAAGGCCATCTGCATGTCGAAAAAAAGTTCAACAAGGGAGAATACATCTATCTGCCGGATAGCGATGCCGATAAAATCTACTTCATCTTCGAAGGCCGCATCAAGATAGGAACCAAAAGAGAAGACGGCAAGGAGCTGACCAAAACCGTACTCGGCCCGGGGGAGGTCTTTGGCGAAATGGTCGCCCTCGGCCAGGCCAAAAGACACGATTTTGCCCAAGCCCTCGAAGATACCACCGTCTGCATCGTGGACAAAAGCGACCTGCACAACATGTACCGCGAACACGGCCAATTCCAGGCATTCCTGCTCCGCGTCATGGGCTCCCGCATGTTGGAAATGGAACAACGCCTCGAATCCCTCGTCTTCAAAGACAGCCGCAGCCGAATCATAGAATTCCTCTGCGAACTTGCCCATAAAAAGGGAAAGCGCATCGGTTATGAAATCCTCATCAAAAAATTTCTCCCCCATCAGGAAATCGCCAACCTCACCGCTACCTCCCGCCAAACCGTTACCACTACACTCAACGAACTGCGCCGCGACAACCTCATCACCTTCAACCGCCGCCGCCTCCTCATCCGCGACCTCGACGCCCTGAAAAAACAAATCCATACGGATTCATCGTCGTCGTGACGCCCTATAGGGCGTCACGACACCCGTATGGTTCAAATCTATACAATTCACGGGAGGGTATGGCCGGCCAGGTGTGATGCACCAAATGATAAACACAGGCTTCCGTAACCCTGCGACCAAGAAACAGGTAAAAAAACCATTTCAAAAACCCGGGCAAACGCTTCGAAAAACCAAAACGATAAATAACCGGCTGATGAACCAGCCAGGAAAAAACAAACCAGGATGTAAAACCCACCATACGCATCGCAAGAAAAACCACCAAATATTTCTCAAAGCCAAAAGCCCAAATAAAAGCAAGCTGCAAAGGCGGATAGATGAACAAGCGGTAAAGACGGTGCCGGCTCAAACGACCATACTTGATGTCCAGAAAAAATTGAACTTCCTCGTAAAACAAACACGCAAGTAAAGAACCCCAAAAGCCCCCCGATTCATACAACGAATGAGGGTCATGCTCGGGGTCAAGCCCCGGAGAAGCCTCATGTACATGGGTGGCATGATGCTTCAGATGCTTTCGCTTTACCGAATCGTAAGGCTCATCCCAGGGGGTTACCACTACGGCAAACCCCTCCGCAATGGCCTCCAACCAGCCCGGAAGGCGGCTCCTGTGATCAGCATGGGTCCTGTCGTGATTGGCCACAAAAGCCCGTGCCGCCAACATATAAAACAGCAACAAAAAAACAGGCCACTGCAAATAGCCAAACCCATAGAGGACGATCAACACATACAGAACCGTATTCAAAAATAAAATCTCAAGATCTATCGAGCTTTTAGATTCCGGCGTGTAAAAAACACGCTCCTCACCAAACCGGACGTAATGGCTTCTTTCTGTATTTATGGCATTCATAATTAAGCACATTTTGGTTGCTATCGGGCCTAAATATACAGATTATTTCCCTCACTTCCAAAAATGATTTTCCCCCCGACTCAAAAGAACCGGAGGGAAAATCGCAGTAAAGAATTAACCTGCGCAATACGCTTTAGAAACAACCGTGCGCATCATCATACGCATTCGTAACGATAGTCCTCAAAGAGGTGCCTATATTGGAGTTCACAAAAACAGTTGCCTGCGTACCGTCCGGAAACTTAAGCACGGCCGTCTTGAGCCAGTGATCATCGCCGTAGTTCCAGCCACCCAGTTTGCAGTAATAAGTGCCCCAGGTGCCGTTCTCTACTGAATTCCACAGCCCGGCATAATTGTCGGTCAGATAAACCCTCATGCCATCATCAATGATGTCATCGGAATACCACAGGTAAGCCCAAAACTTCGCCAGGTCATTGGCCGAAAGGCACCAGCCAAAACCGCCGGCTACGGAAGAATAATCCACATTACCACCCTTGCCATAGGAATCATTGGCATCCTGATAGGCCAAAAGCGGATTGTGAAAATTCGTGTTCAACATCGCCGTTACGCCAATGGGCTGAAAAACCTCTTCCTGAAGATACTGCTCGTACAAGGCATTGCAAGTCGCCTCGTCATAATAACCGGAAGAAGGCGCATGCTCACCCCAAAGGATGGGAATGATCACGCGAAACATGGCGTGATAAGCATTGTGGTAATACCCCACAGTGGTCGGACTGGCCCCTGCAGCCACATAACTCTTCAAATTGTCGTAAGTCGTAGCGCTAAAAGACTGCGAACCCGGATCGTTAAAACCCGCCTTGTGCGTCAGCAAATCCAAAAAAGTAACATCAGAAATCCCCGGGCCCTGTACCCAATGCGAAGGCAGGTAAGGAGCAATGGAGGCATGTACAGACACGCCTTTTTCATCCAACAATTTCAAAACTGCAGCAGTAGTGATCGTCTTGCTGACACTGGCCACGTGCATGATCTCGTGAATGCTCATATACTTATATCCATCAGCCACCGAGCGGGCAAGCCCCGAGCTTCCGCTGGCCTCAACCTGCCCGTTTCGAGTAATCACATAAGCATAACCCATAGGGTCTTCTGCCTCTAAAGAAGCAGTAAGGTTCTCCTCAAATTGCTCCAGGCTAAAAGCGCTATTCGCGCAAATGTCAGGCTCCTTTTCACAAGAAGGAAGCGTGGTAAGTACAAAAAGAGTAAAAATACCGGAAAGAAGAAAGAGCTGTTTGGTTTTCATGGTGAGTGGGGTTTTGAAAGTTAGAGAAAGTGCTTTCACTAACTTATCTTCTTATTTCCCGTATCTTACCCCCCGGTAACCATTGTACCTCGCAGGCAATATGAAAAGCAAAAAAGAACAACTCAAAGGCTTTCGCCAAATGCTGAAAGGGCTGAATGCCCCTCAACGACAGGCCGTGGACCAAATCGAAGGCCCCGTCCTCGTGCTGGCCGGACCGGGCACGGGAAAAACCCACATGCTCACCGCCCGCATCGGCCAAATCCTCCTCCAAACCGACGCCAATCCCGAAAACATCCTCTGCCTCACTTTCACCGATGCCGCCGCACTGACCATGCGCAAACGGCTGCTCAAACTCATCGGGCCCGGCGCCCACCGCATTCACATCCACACCTTCCACGCCTTCGCCTACGGCATCCTGCGCGACTACCCCCGCTACTTCGACTTCAAAGAATGGCAACTCATCACAGAACTCGAACGC
>WGBN01000043.1 GCA_015494245.1 Saprospiraceae bacterium
CATCCTTACGAGATAAATTTGCAGGAGCAAAAAAAGGAGGGCGAATCTCTTCAGAGCTACACGCGCAAACATCAGATGCATTTGCCGAAAGGCTCTTCCACGCCCTACTCCCGCCGCGTGGACATCCACAATCCCGAAAAAGTTGCCCGGTTCGAACGCCAAATTGATTTACACATTCAGGCCCTGCGCCCCAATGCGGGGAAGATGGAAGCCTCGCTCATTTTGCAAATTCAGCTGCGGGCCTTCGAAGAATACCTCAACGAGGCCATCCGCCTCGGCATAGACGAAATATTGATCATACACGGAAAAGGAGAAGGCGTGTTGAGAGAGCGGATACATCGCGCTTTAGAAGAAAACCCTTACGTAAAAAGATACGAAAAAGTGCATCACATTTTTGGCTCGGGGGCCACTACGGTATTCTTATAGGCATCAAAAAACAACTATATCACAACATGTGCCCCATCAATTGTCGTTTGACTTTCAGATATTCGCGATTGCGATTTCCAGGTTCAATAATCAGGGGCACGCGGCTAAGGACTTTGATGGGAGCATGGTCGAGGGCTGCAATTTTTTCGGGATTGTTGGTAAGCAGGTGGATTTCTTTTACGCCCAGTTGTTCGAGTATAGAAAGGGCTACGTCGTAATGCCGTTCGTCGGGTTCAAAGCCGAGGTGGATATTTGCATCTATGGTGTTCAGTCCCTGGTCCTGCAATTTGTAAGCTTTCAGTTTATTGATCAGACCGATACCTCTTCCTTCCTGGCGGAGGTAGAGTACGATACCTCCTTTTTGGGCTGTAAGTTCGAGCGCTTTTTCGAGTTGTTCGCCGCAATCGCAGCGTTTTGAGCCAAACAAATCGCCAGTCATGCATTCGGAATGTATGCGCACCAGGGTGGGTTTTTCCGGTTCAAAATCTTTATGAACCAGGGCGATATGTGGCATGGGATCATCCTGCCTTTCGGCAAATGCCATCATGCGGAAATCGCCGTGTGGTGTAGGGATGAGGGCCTCTGCTTGTTTCTTCATTTTCTCCGGATATGTCGAAAAAACCGGGTTTCAGCGGGCATGGCTACCGAACCAAACTGCTTACCCGATAGAGGTAGAACGGTAAAAACGCGTATAGGGTTTAAAAAAGGCATAGAAATTTGAGTCGGTTTGTGGCATCAAGCAGTTGTTCAGCCCAAAAGCATCATTGAACGATGGTAATTTGGTCTTCTTCAAGCAAGGGCTGGAAGTGGTAGCGCAGATAAAGCTGCACGGTAGCCAGCACATCTTTCTCACAATAGCGGGCGATGCGATCGAGGTTTTTCTCCTTCCAATAGACGCGCCCGACTTCGCTGCCGTCTATGTCGTCCTTAGGCGAGGGGATGCCAAAGAGGGCGGTCAGCAATTTGAGGGAGGTGTAGTTTTTCCGGTCGCCAAATTTCCACATTTCGAGGGTGTCTATGAGGTGCTGGGTTTCCCAGGGTTTTTTGCCGCTGAGGTCAAGTGCTATGGGCAGCGGCATTTGATTGACCCACATGCGCCGGCAGATGTAGGGGATGTCAAATTCCTTGATGTTGTGCCCGCAAAGTCCGATGTTGCGGGTATCTGCATAATGCCCATCGAGCAAATCTTTGAAGTTGGAGAGCAGCTCCGCCTCATCATCAGAGGCAAAGGATTTGAGGCGCAGATGCAAGCGCTTCTCGTCGTCCCGCCGCAAAATACCCACTGAGATGCAGACGATGCGGCCAAATTCGGCAAAGATTCCTGCTTTATCTTCGTAAGCAGTGGTGAGTTCTTCTTCCTCCAGCTCAGCTTCGGGCTTGCGCAAAATATGGGATGCCTTGCGCTTCCACAAGGACTGGAAGGCCTCGTCCAAGTCTTCAAAAGCAGGCCGGGAAGAGACTGTTTCAATGTCGAGAAAGAGTATTTTGGTCAGATCTGGCATGGTATTTACAAAATAAAAATGAATATTGTCTAAGTGCCTTACAGGCCTTTGAGGCTTAGGCAAAGATAGGGATTTTTTGGGAAAGTTGGAGGGGGAGGAGGCCAACGGGCATTTCGCTCCTACCACCAATTCCCACCCCTCTCTCTCGATCCCATGCTCGAAGATGTGCTGCCCAAGCACAAACCGGCAGCTTGACGAAGAAAAGCCCTATCTTTGACGAGAATACACACGTCAGCAACATGAGAGATCGAGACATCGCACAGTGGTTCTTTGACCAGCTGCAGCACCTGCAGCAGGACTCCCAATTAGCAAAGACCATCCGCGCGCAACGATTGTACGAACTGATGCGACAATTGCTCAAAGAGCGTACCCGCAAAAAAGAACTGCACTTCAATACCCTCTTCGCTCTCATCGCATACGCCTGCCAAACACAGGGAATCGAAGAAAACGTGCAAGGACTGCTCCAACGCTTCCGGTACCTCATCTTCAAATTGTATGACCGGCCTTCCGAACAACTCGCCGAAAGTGCTTTCGCCCTGGGATGGCCGGCTATGGTACTGGCCGTCAGTGCCTTCTACCAACGGGAAATTCCCGAAACGTTGAAGGCACACATGCCCGAAAAACTGCCCGAACCCCCAACCAAAGTCCAGGCCGTCGAAAAACACGAACACCTGCGCGTATTGCTCCTCAAGCACTTGCCCGAGCAGCATATCTTCGAAGCACGCGTGGACGACCAACACCAACAAAACATCCTCATCAGTTATGGAAAAACCGACAAACACGACTTGCACGAAGAGTTCTTCCGAAAACTCGCAGGGAACTGGCCGCTGCCGCTGATGGCCAGTATCGAAGAAGTCTCAGTAGATGAACAAGGCCTCTATCACCCGGGCAGCTTCATCCTCGAACCGGATTATTTGCTCGACGTCACCGCCATAGCCGAAGCAACGGATAGCCGCGAGCCCGGCAGCAGCTTCCTGCTAAAAAAATTCCTGCCCTTTACCACATCCAAACATCTACTGCTGGGGCATATCGCCAACTTCTTCCTCGATGAGCTCATGCACAATCCCGATGCAGAATTCAAACAGCTATTCAACAAAACCTTCAAACTCAACCCCCTGGGATTTAGCATGCTGGACGATCAGACTATCCGGGAGATCATGCAGTCAGCTCAACAGCACTATCTCGTCATTAAGCAAATGGTGCAGCAGGGTTTCGCCAAAGAAAATCTTCGCCCTGAAAAATCCTATCTCGAACCGACTTTCTACTCCGCCCGCCACGGCCTGCAGGGGCGCCTTGACGTGCTCTATCGCGAAGGCCGCGAAACCGGTATCGTAGAATTGAAAAGCGGCCGCGTCTTCCGGCCCAACCAATATGGCATCAACTCCTCCCATTTCACCCAAACGCTTTTGTACGACCTGATGATCCGCAATGCCTTTCGGCAAACGGACCCCAGAAATTACATCCTCTATTCACAAAACAGTGACAACCCATTGCGCTATGCGCCACCCGTAAAAGCCATCCAGTGGGAAGCCATCCAGCTGCGCAACGAGCTCATGCTGATAGAACGCATGATGCTGGAAACCATGGCCAACAATCCCGAACGCCCCATTGACGAAAGCCCCGGCGCCCGACTGCTCGACCAGCTGCAACCTCAAAAACAAAGCGGATTGTCAGGCTTTCGCAAACGGGATATAGAAATCTTCTCCCAAGCCTATCAAAAACTCAGGAATGTAGAACGACACTACTTCCTCGCCTTCTCCGGCTTCATCGCCCGAGAGCACCAACTCGCCAAACTGGGGCACGAAAACAACGACCGCCGCCATGGACAGGCAGGCCTGTGGCGCCTCTCCGTCCATCAAAAGAATGAAGACCACCAAATCCTAAGCCACTTAGATCTCATCGCCAATGACTCAGCCGAGGAAGAACCCCTCCTCCGCTTTCGTCGCAGCGAAAGCACCAATCCGCTCGCCAATTTCCGGGCCGGCGACATCGTCGTGCTCTATCCCGAGCTGGAAGCCCCTCTTTCACACCAAATCTTCAAATGCACTCTGGTCGAAATCAACAGCAGCGAAGTCCTGCTGCGCCTGCGAGCCCGACAATTCAACCACGATTTTTTCGATCAGTTTC
>WGBN01000044.1 GCA_015494245.1 Saprospiraceae bacterium
ACCAAAGGAAGACCCCCGAGCCGGCCTGAGAAAACCAATTAAGAATGGAAAATACCCTCTCCGTGAACTCCCCGTGTACCCCGTGCCCCCCGTGGTAAATTCACATCTCCGCTTTTAATCCCGTCCCGTCACGCTTGTCACGTTCGTCACGCTTGTCACGCGTCACGATTGTCACCTTCGTCATGCTAAACCAGATTATGGTACCGCCCCTACAGGGCTTTTGCAAAACACTTACACCATGGCTACCAGGTTGTCACCCCTACGGGGTTCTAACTATGCCACGGGCAAGGCCGATTCCACCGATTCCACCAATTTCACCAATTCCACCAATTCCACCGATTCCCCCGATTCCACCGATTCCACCAATTCCGCCGATTTTACCAATTTCCCCAACAGACAACCGGCAGTGAGGCCGGCTCGGGGGTCCTCCTTCGTCGGCCTGCCTGCCGGTGCCCCGGCAGCAGGCAGGCATCCCGATCCTTTCGTTGATCAACAGACAACAGACATGTGACAACTAACACCTATCACGCGTCACGATTGTCACGTTCGTCACGCTTGTCACGTTCATCATCCCACTACGCCAACACTAAACACTAAACACTAAACGCTAAACGCTAAACGCTAAACAAAAAACCCACCAACCAACAAACACCCAATAAAGAAACTGTAAACTGTCCACTATAAACAGTAAACAAATAAATAAAATCACCTCAACAAAGTAACATCCCCCTTCAGCACATGCACTTCGCCATCTCCGAGGTCGTACTCTATGTAATAGACATACACATCCGAGGGTGCCGGCTGGCCGTTTTGCGTTCCATCCCAGACGGGGATGCCGGTATCGGCGGCATCATAGACCAATTGCCCCCAGCGGTTATAGACTCGGAAGGCGAGCACATCCACGCCCTCGCTGGTGTAGAGGTGGAAGTTGTCGTTCAGGTTATCTCCGTTCGGCGTGAAGAGGGAGGGTATGGCCACAGCCGTGGGAATCACATACACCAATACCGAAGTGGTATCGGCACAGCCATAGGTATCGTCTATGGCAATGGCCGTGTAGCTCACATAGCCTTCTTCCTCTACCACCGGCGCTTCCACGATGATTTGCTGGCCCTGGCCTACGGGATTGCCCTCGCTTTCCCACTGGAAACTGCCGCCCGTGATGAGCGGATCGGTCAACATGCTTAGGGCGACCTCCTGACCGATATACACGGTGTCGGGATCGGCCTCGGCCGTGAGCACGAAACCGGTAGAGACATCCACAAAAAGGGTGTCCGAAATGGTGAAGCAACCTCCGGCATCCGTGAAGGAAACCACATAGCTGGTGGGCAGCGTTGGCGAAACCACGATCTCAGACCCGCTTTCGCCGCCGGGCGCCCAGACGTAATCCCCTGACACTCCCCCATTTGCCGAAAGGCTAATGGAATTTCCAAGACAAATCGCGGCATCTCCGCTGGTCGTGAGCTGGGGCTGAGCCACCACCTCTACCAACACGGAATCTACAACAGGCTCGCAGTCGAGGTTTTGGATGCTGAGGTAGTAGTATTGCGTCTCTGCCGGTTGTACTTCGGGTTGAGCCTCGGTTGAAATGACCTGACCGGAGGCATCGCTCCAGCTATAGGTGTAGTCGGGATTGGCTTGCGCCAAATTGAGCACAATGCTCTCGCCCTCGCAAATCACGGCCGGATCAGGGAACTCGTACTCGGGCTGAGAAATTACAGTTATCTGAACCTCTGCCTCTACCGGACACTCCCCATCGGCCTCTGCCGAGACCATGTAAATGACGGAAGTCGTGGGAAAGGCTATGGGATTCGGGCAATCGGCACAACTCAGGCTGCCAGCCGGCTCCCACTCGTAATTTTGGCCGCCCTCTACAAAAGCCGTGAGCTGGACGCTGTCGCCCGGGCAGATCGTGGCCTGTTGAGGCGTAACCTCCAGAGCCGAAGCTTCGATGACGTTGATGGTAACCTCCTCTGCATCCGTACACGCCCCGTTTTGCGTAAGTCGTACATAGGTGACGGTATCGTTCGGCTGAACGAGCAGGTTGTACAGCGAATCGCCGGTGAGCATGCCCTCCTGGGGCGTCCACTGGAAGGTCATGTCGGGAAAATGTGCCGGCTCGTAAATGGGCGATTGCAACAAGACCAACTCTCCCTGACAAATGGTGGTGTCGGAGGGAGAAACGCTCAGGTCGGCAGGTAGTGAATCTACTGCCACGTAAAAACTATCGGAACGCACACAGCCTGCGGTAGAGACCTCTGCGATGTAGAGCGTCGTATTTTGGGGCGTGGCCGTCGTCTGGGGCGAAGAGGGCGATGCTATGGAGCCGTCATCCGGCATCCAGGAGAAATTCAAATCGGCGGGTTGCACATTGGCCTGTAGGTCAATGACTTCGCCCTGGCAAATTGCCAGGCTGTCTTCAGCCGGTGCCTGGATGGCCACGCTGATGTTGATCACCTGCACATCTACGGTATCGTAAGCAAAACAGCCGTCACGCGAAGCAGCGAGGACAAACTGCGTATCCCCCGAGGGAAAAGCCGTAGGATTGGCCGAAGCCGGATCGTCTATCTCTCCGGCCGGGCTCCAGGCGTACATTACGCCGGGCTCCACCTGCGTATTGCCGAGCAAAAGGGAATCCCCTTCGCAAATGGTGGTGTCGGATTGCACATTCAAGACCGGCGGTAAATTGACCTCCACCAGCACGCTGTCTTGCGAAGGCATGGGGCAGCCGGAGAGGGTGTTTTGTATTTCCAGATAGTAAACCGTGGTTTCCGAAGGCGTTACGGCAGGGTTGGCCTCGGTAGAGCTGAAACCCGCCGGCTGGGAAGTCCAGGAATAAGTCATGCCGGGTATGGCATCGCCACCAATGTTTACCGTATCGCCCACGCAGATTTGCAGATCGTCTGAAATGTTGTACTGTGCCGCCTCTTGTGGAAGTACCGTCAGCGTCATCTGGTCACTGAGGGTACATTCCGGCCCCAGCAGTGTAACGGTATAAGTGAAGTTGCCCGCCTGGGTAGCTGTTATCACCGGATCGGGGCAATCGGTACAACTCAGCGTGCCTGCAACGCCATTCCACACATAAGAGGCATTCGGATAGTCGCTGCCAGCCGTGATTTGAATGTCTTCGCCCAGGCAGACGGTGAGGTCGGGCCCGGCATCTACATCGAAGACATATACGGTAACGGCAATGGTGTCATCAAAACAAACGCCATTGACTTTGGCAAAGTAAGTCGTGGTCTGCGCAGGCGTAGCTATGGGATGAGGGCAGGCCGTACAACTCAGCGTGGGGTCGTCTTCCCAAAAGATGTTGTCGCTGGCGCCGATGATGCCCAACTCAACAGCCTGACCGGCACAGATGGCTGTATCGCCTCCTTCCACCTGAAAACCGGGCGCCTGCAAAACGGCAGGATCAGAGGGCGACCAATCTATCTGAATGTTGCCACTCTGAATGGCATTGCCCCAGTCGTTGATCAGCACAGCATAGACCTCACCTTCCTGGCATTGGATGGTCGAACAAAAATCATCGCCACCGGCGCCGCCACCCGGCCCGCAATCGTAGGCATCTGTAACGGGTGCGCCCGTAACCGGATGAATATCCGCCAAACCCGTAGGGTCAGCACCGGCCGCCCAGGAGGAACGCACCGGCTGGTTGTGGTTGATGTAGTCTATCACATCGGCCTGGTTATTGCAGACCTCGTCCTGGCTGAAAGGGCCCCAGACGTTAAAGTCTATATCCGAAGCTTCGGCAGGATCATCTGCCTGCACGATGAATCCAAAAGGCCCGTCAGCCGTCGCCTGGATGGTAAACCAATAAAAATTGGGCTGAGCCGAACCCGTATTCAACCAGCAGCCGTCGTTTTCTCCCGGATTAAACTCGATGTCCTGAAAGCCCTGGCTAAAGTGAAAGACCGAAGGCAAGTTGGTAACAGTATCCAAACAGCCGTTGAGAGGATTGCAAAGCGCATCTGCCAATGCCGGCGAAAGTGCACATTCCGCCTCCTGTATGGTAATGGTGTAATCCGTACAGCCCTGGGAATTGGCGATGACGATGTAATAATCGCCCTCCGTCTCAAAATTCACACTGGGGATGCTTCCTGTAGCCGAAAAGCCCAGGCAGGCGCTGGCAGGGTCCGTGGGTGGGCCGTCCAATACCAACACGCCCGTGCCGGGCTCTGCATTGGAAATCTGAATGGAAGCGCAAAAATCCAAGCCTCCCGGGCTGTGGTAGAGGTAAACCTGCTCGGGACCATTCAAAAAGGTTTGCCCCATGCAGGAAGTCTGGTTGAAAGTCGCAGCATCGTCGCAGGTGGTTCCGCTTTCGCTAAACGGGATGGAGGCTATCGAAGGCGGGCTGAAAGCCGAGCTGTTGCAGGCTGCAGGGCTGCATTGCCAGGTCAGCTCAAAACCCGCATCGGTAGTAAAGAAATCAGAGGTAAACTCCACAGTAAGACAAGGTGAAGTGGCCTGTATCTCAAAATCATTGCCATTTGAAGCCCCCGTCAAACTGGCAATCTGCAGAGCATTCACATCCGGCCCGGCATAGAAGTTGAGAAAATCGCCCGTACCGATGTTTTGAGAAACCATGTCTATGCTGATGCAGGCATGAGGGTCATTGGGGCAAATGGTGAAGGTATAGTTTTCGCCATTCATATAGGGATCATCCGGGCCTCCCGAATCGAACAAAGTGCCGTAGCAAGCCCCTGTAGAAGGGGTATCTCCAATGTTGATGGCAGGCACATACTCGTCCACACAGAGCTGAAAAGTCCCCCAATTGGGAGAAGCCGAAGCCGAATAATCGGTAACGCGTATAAAATACGTCAGACCGGGCGTGAGGCCAAAGACATCTATCACAGAAACGCTTTCGCCCAGATCAGCGGCATTGCAGGCCAACTCCTGCAGGCCATCGAATTCGCAATCGCCACGGTAGAGCGCTACCTGTGGCTGAAAAAGAGGCGTAGAGCCGGAGCCATCCGTAATACCCGTAACCGTAATGGTATAATCCACAAAAGCAGCGGTCGCCACAAAAGAAAACCACACATCGTGCTGCATGGGGCCGAAACCGGAGCAATTGCCGCTTTGGGGAATGTTGTCGTTGCCCACCTCGCTGGCTGTGGCATCCACATTGGTGTAAAAAACATCCGAAGGACAAAAAGGAGCCTCGCCGAGGTCTATCAGGCCCGGGCAGTCATCATTCACAGGCTGGGCAAAAATGCCGGACAGGCCGAAAAAAGAAAACAGTAAGATAAAAGTAGCAATCCTCTTCATAGATAGTCTTATTGTGGTGGGCAAAAACGCCTGACGTCAAGCATATTTCCGCGTAAAAGTAAGAAACCTGCTCAAATAGCAAAGGAGCCTTTCGGCCCAAATGTAAAGCAAAATGCAAAAAACAGATTCTCAAAAGAATAAAAAAGGCATTTGCCGAAAGGCGACAAATCGCGTTTTTTTCAATGCTCCAAAACGGACACTTCCCCGCACTTGCAGACTCAAAGCCTCGCAAAGCCTTTGCCCTTTAGAGGCTGTAAATTCCTCCAAATTTGGATATCAGAGAAA
>WGBN01000045.1 GCA_015494245.1 Saprospiraceae bacterium
CTCCCAAACAACAAGCAGCCCGGTTTTCATCCGCCTTTCCGTCTTTCTTTGCCCCCAAAATGCAAAGTCCGGCCCCGCCACACAAAAAGCAAATGCCGGCCCGCAAAGAATGGCAACAACTCAAACCCGCATTTCTCGCACTCTTAGAACTACCCCAGGAAAATCAACGCTGGGAAAAACTCGACTCCCGAAGCCGCCACGAAAACATCCTCGCTGCGCTGCGAACTTTCTTCCTCGCCCAGGCCCAAAACGGCCCCCTGCTGCTCGAACTCGAAGACCTCCAAAGCCTCGACCCCGAATCGGAAGACTTCCTCCGCCAACTCATGCCGCTGCTCAAAGAACAACCGGCATTGCTCCTGCTCACCTCCCGATACGAAGAAGACGGCAGCCTGCCGCCCCTGCTCAACGAAAAACTTCCCCTGCCCCTTCAGCTCACCCGCCTGGAAAACCTCTCCGTAGAAAGCATGCGCTCCTTCGCAGAAAGCAAATTGGGCGGGCCTATCGCCGAAGACTTCCTTCGCCTGCTCGAACGCACCACCAATGGAAACCCCTTCTATCTGGAACAACTCCTGGAGTACTTCCGCGAAAGCCAACTCCTCACCCGCGAAGAAAACGGCAACTGGAATATACTCGACCAAAACATCCGCCTCTCTCACTCCATCCACGCCATCCTCACCGCCCGCCTCGACCGCCTCTCCGAGCTGGTGCGCGAAACCGTCAAAGCCGCCGCCGTCATAGGGCGGGAATTCGAACTGCCCGTACTCACCGAGGTCATGAAAAACTACGAATCCTTTGAGCGCGAAAACCGCCGGCAAGCCCTTCCCGCCCTGCTCAAAGAACAGGTACACACCGCCGAAAAAGTCCAAATCTGGCGAGCCGTCAATGAGCTGCGCTACATCTTTAAACACTCCCTGCTCCGCGAGGCCGTCTATGAAATGCAACTGCGCGCACGCCTCAGCCAACTCCACCTGCTCATCGCTCAAGCCATCGAAAAAATCCATGCCGGCGAAACAGAACAATACCTCTCCGACCTGGTCTATCACTACGAGCAGTCCGGCCATTTGGCGAAAGCCAAAATCTATGGCAAACAGGCAGCCGACTTCTTCCGCAACAACTACCAAAACCGCCAGGCCCTGCTCTACTACGACAAGCTGCTCAACTGGAGTTCCCCAAAGGAAAAACCCCTCGAATATTTCAACCTCCTGCTCCGAAAAGCAGAAATGCTCGAACTCCTCGGACAATGGCAAGACGCGGAAAGCATTTGCCGAAAGGCCCTGAAAATCGCTCAAAAAGAAACCGACCCCATCATCAAAGCCCGCGCCGCCAATGCCCTCGGCAAACTGCTCATGCTCCAGGGAAAATACGCCGAAGCCGACAAACATCTCCAAAAAAGCCGAAAACTGTTTGAAGCCGAAGACGACCTCTACGGGAAAATACGTGCATACGGAAATTTGGGAAACCTCTACTTTAGACAGGGAGCTTACGAAAAGGCAAAAAACTACTTCATCAAAAGCATTGAGGGTAGCCGGCAGCGCCCCCATTCCTCAGCCACAGCCCAGGTCGTCGCCAACCTCGGCCTCGCCTTTATGAACCAGGGCCGCTACGCCGAAGGCATCCGCTGGATTAAAGAACAACTCGACATTTGCCGAAAGGCCAAAGACCGCCAGGGCATGGCTACCCTGCTCGTCAACCTCGGCATCCTCCTCTTCGAAAAAGGCGATTACGAACAGGCCGGACACCAATTTCAGGAAGGCCTCCAACTGGCCGAAGAACTGGGCAACAAATTCCTCATGGCCATTGCGCTCGGCAGCCTGGGCAATGTGTTTCAAAAACAAAAAAAATACAAGGAGGCCCGTGAACTCTATCTGCGCGACCTCAAACTGGTCGAAGAAATGGGCGACCTCCAGGGCCGGGCCATCGTCCTGCTCTACCTCGGCGAACTCGAAAGCCTCACCGGCGAATACGAACAAGCCCTGCAACACCTGCGCGAATCCCTGGAGATTTGCCAACAGCTCAACTACCAAAAAGGCATCGCGCGAGCCATCAACACCATGGGCGATGTCTTCTACAACCAACAAAAATACGAGCAGGCGCTCGAAGCCTATGAGCAAGCCATCTCCATTGCCCGCGAAATCAACAACCTGCTCGTACTCGCCTCCAGCCTCTACGAAAAAGCCCTCACCCTGAAAGCCCTACGCAAAAAGGCCGAAGCCATACAAACCGCCCGTGAAGCCCAAAAAATTGCCGAAAAAATCAAGCACAAAGAATTGCTCAGGGACATCTGCCGACTGTTAAAATAAGCGAACAGTAGCCCCTTACCTTACCCATTCATGGAAGCCAAAAACTCCTCATTGCTGGAAGTGCTGAGCATGTGCTTGCGAATGAACTCCATGGCCTCATCCGGCTTCATATCAGCCAGATGCTTGCGCAGAATGAACATGCGCTGCAGGGTTTCGCGATCCAGCAGCAGGTCTTCGCGGCGCGTACCCGACTTGGTCAGGTCCACAGCCGGATAGAGGCGCTTGTTGGCCAGGCTGCGGTCGAGCTGGAGTTCCATATTGCCGGTGCCTTTAAATTCTTCGAAGATGACGCCATCCATCTTGGAGCCGGTATCTATCAGGGCTGTGGCGAGGATGGTGAGTGAGCCACCCCCTTCGATGTTGCGGGCAGCGCCGAAGAATTTTTTGGGCTTGTGCAAAGCGTTGGCCTCCACACCTCCGGAGAGCACCTTGCCGCTGGCAGGAGCTACGGTATTGTAAGCACGAGCCAGGCGGGTGATGGAATCCAGCAGAATCATCACATCGTGGCCGGATTCGACCAGGCGCTTGGCTTTTTCGAGCACGATGCCCGCCACGCGCACGTGGTTGTCGGCCGGCTCGTCGAAGGTGGAAGCCACGACTTCGGCTTTCACACTGCGGCGCATATCCGTAACCTCCTCAGGGCGCTCATCCACCAGCAAAACGATGAGATAAACTTCGGGATGGTTTTTTGCTACGGCATTCGCTACGTCCTTCAGCAGGAAGGTCTTACCCGTTTTGGGCTGGGCGACGATGAGACCGCGCTGGCCCTTGCCAATGGGCGAGAAAAGATCTATGATGCGCGTGCTGAGGTCCCTGCCCGTAGGCGAAGTCGTCAGCTTGAGTTTTTCTT
The DNA here is from genome assembly GCA_015494245.1 of Saprospiraceae bacterium. GTDB lineage: Bacteria > Bacteroidota > Bacteroidia > Chitinophagales > Saprospiraceae > WGBN01. The sequence goes on from WGBN01000045.1 coordinate 3,151, forward strand.
CGGGAAAGAGCGGCGTCAGGTAATCAAAGGGAATGCGGTCTGCCATTTCCGTCGGCGACAAGCCGTTGATGCTGGAAACTTTGAGCAGAGCAAAATACTTCTCGCCCTCTTTTGGCGGGCGTATTGCCCCAATGACTGTATCTCCCGTGCGCAAGCCAAAAAGCTTAACCTGCGAAGGCGACACGTAAATGTCATCGGGAGAGGAGAGGTAGTTGTAATCTGCCGAGCGCAAAAAGCCGTAGCCGTCGGGCATCATTTCCAATACGCCTTCGCCTTCAATGACGCCATCCAAATCAATCTCAAATTTCTTCTGGGGGCGGGCTGCCTGCTCCGTTTGCTGAGCAGATGGCTGAGAGAAACGCTGCTGCGGATTGGTATTTTGCGACTTGCGCTCTTGCTGTTGTTTCTGCGGGCGGGGAGGAGTTGGCTGCTGCTTGGGCTCTGCAGTTTCCCTGGAAGTCTTAGACTTAGGCCGCTCCTCGGGGAAAGGCAGGCTGCCTACCACGGTTTTTTTCTCGGCAGAGACCGATTTCTGCGCAGTCTGCTTCTTTGGCTCTTCTTTCTTGGCAGGCTTCTTCTCAACAACAGGATCGGGCGATTTCAAAGCAGAATCTATGAGTACGCGCTTTTTCCTCGGGCGCTTTTGCTTTTCAGTGCCTTCGCTTTCCTTAGCTCCACTCTTCGCGCTTGATCTGACGGCCGGCTTTTCAGCAGTTTTCACATTGCGGGAGGCCAGGGCCTGCTGGTCCAGAATCTTGTAAACCAGATCCTGCTTATTCAAACGCTTGTAACCCTTAAGGCCCAATGACTCCGCCAGGTCACGCAATTCCGACACCAACATGTCATTGAGCTGAACAATATCGTACATGGTCTTTATTTGGTTTTAATAGAAAATAGTTTGCTTCTCTCTTCGGTCTGGGGATACACGGGCCCTCCGGCTATGATAAAAACACAATGCTCCTCTGCTATGCCACAATCCTCGGTTGCTATCACGAACCCGCGTATTTGAAGGAAAAAAATGGTAGTCTTCTTGGGACTCTAACACGAAGAAGTCAGGTAAAACTTCTCAATGGTTGCGCAAAAATACACCTTTTTTCGAAATTGAAGCCTTACCTTTGCGAAAATTTTTATCCACAAGCAGCCTAAATGGCCGCTCCGGCTCTATTTTAACGGGATTTTGACCCCTAAAGTTCAGTTTTACTGCCCATGTTACAAGTACCTTATCTACGCGAAAACAAAGAACGCGTGCTCAACGGCCTGAGAAAACGCAATTGGAAGGAGGAAGACCTCCAAATCATTGACCGCATCCTCGAATTGGACAGCTCCCGCCGCAAATTGCTGCAGGAAGTCGAGCAACTCCAAGCCCGCCTCAAGCAGCTCTCCGGCGAAATCGGCGCGCTCTACAAACAGGGCAAGCGAGAGGAAGCCGAAGCCGCCAAAGCAGAAGTCAGCTCCCTCAAAGAACAGATGAAAGCCCCCGAAGAGCAGCTCAAAGAAGTCAAAGCCGAGCTCGAACAACTGCTGCTGGAGGTGCCCAACGTGCCCAATGATTTAGTGCCTTTCGGCAAATCCGAAGACGACAACGAAATTTACAAAGCCTGGCCCAACGAATTACCGGAACTCGGAGAAAAGGCCCTCCCCCACTGGGAGCTGGCCAAGGCCTATCAACTCTTCGACCTCGAACTCGGCACCAAACTCACCGGAGCAGGCTTCCCCGTCTATCTCGGCCAGGGCGCCCGCCTGGAACGCGCCCTCATCAATTACTTCCTCGACCGCGCCCACAGGGCCGGATACCTCGAAGTATCCCCGCCCCTGCTCGTCAACGCAGATACCGCCCGCGCCACCGGACAACTGCCCGACAAAGAAGGCCAAATGTACTTCGTCGAACGC
>WGBN01000046.1 GCA_015494245.1 Saprospiraceae bacterium
CCATAAGCGATTGAATGTATCAAAAAAGGAAAGACAAAGATAAAAAATACAATGAAATAAAGACCACAATTAAGCCCATAACCTACTAATAACAAGCTAATTATAATTTAAATACTGCAAAAAAAGTAAGAAAAAACAAGATGAAAAAATGCAAAAAAAATTTACTGCTCACCTCTGCGCTCCAAATAGTTTTGCAGTAGAATTCAAAACTATTTGGAGGATTTTCCCTCCGCTAACTACTTAAAACTCTACAGACATGACTTACCTCATTGCACTTTTACTCACCGCTTTCAGTTCTTTTGGAACACCTGTACAGCAGCAGCCGAATGATCACGAAACTCCCGGAACACACACTTTAGGGAAAGAGATCATCATTCAAGACGAGATCGGCGGCTGAGACTCGCTACTTTTTGGATTGTCTAACCTAAGACCCAAACATTCAAAGAGGCCTACAGGATGAAAAACATCGGATAATACACTTCATAAGTCATTGTAAATCATCCGATTATAAATCCTGAAAGCCTCTTTTTTAAGCATTTCACAAGATGAAAAATGCTGCAACCTCTTTCCCACTGTGGGCCGGGGTGCGGCTTATCTTTGCCATCGAAACTTTCATGTACACTTCTTTCCCCTGTGGAATTCTCCCTCCACAAAGTGCATCAATGAAAAGTTTCCATATTTTCCAAATCGAGGCTTAATGCTTCCTGCTCCCCCATCCCCTGGGGGAGCTTTTTTTATTTATGCACATTTTATTTATGCACAAAGGGGGCAATTGCTGCTTCAGCAATTGTCCCCTTTGCATATAAGCTAAAGAAAGGAAGCGAAGAATTCAGCCTACACGGCAAAACTCTCTCCACAGCCACAGGTGCGCGAGGCATTGGGATTGTCGAAGTAGAATCCCTTGCCGTTCAAGCCTCCTGAGAAGTCCAGGGTGGTGTTGAAGAGATAGAGAAAACTCTTCAGGTCGGTAACGACTTTGACGCCGTTGTCTTCAAAGACCTGATCGTCTTCCTGTTCTTCGTTGTCGAAATCCATTTTGTAGCTCAAGCCGGAGCAACCGCCGGAGGTTACGCTTACGCGCACGAAATACTCCTCACCGAGGCCTTCTTGTTGGCGAATTTGCTCCAATTGCTTTTTAGCTGCATCAGAAACAAAAATCATAGTAAACTCCGTTTTGTATCCGGGCTAAAGCCCGCAGGTGAATGTACAAGTAAAAGCACTTAGCAGGCGCACTAAGCCTGTCCGTTCTTTTTCTTGTAGTCTTCAATAGCTGCCTTGATGGCATCCTCTGCCAATACCGAGCAGTGGATTTTCACCGGAGGCAACTCCAATTCTTCTACGATGGCCATGTTGTCTATTTCCAGGGCTTCCTCAATGGGTTTGCCCTTCAGCCATTCGGTGGCGAGGGAGGAGGAAGCAATGGCTGAGCCACAGCCAAAGGTTTTAAATTTGGCATCTTTGATGATGCCGGTTTCTTCATCTACTTCAATTTGCAGACGCATGACGTCTCCGCATTCGGGCGCACCGACCAGGCCGGTACCCACATTTTTTTTGCTCTTATCCAAAGTGCCCACATTGCGGGGATTGCTGAAGTGGTCTAAAACTTTTTCTGAGTATGCCATGATGTTTTTATTTTAAGTGTTTGAGATAACGGGTGAATTCCGATTTTCCTCTGAAGGCATTCGCCCATCAGTGTTCGCTCCACTCCACTTCTTCGAGATTGATGCCTTCTTTGTACATCTCCCAAATGGGACTGAGCTCGCGCATGTGATTGACTCCCTTAGACACAGCCTCAATGGCGTAGTCAACTTCTTCCTCTGTGGTAAAGCGCCCCAGGCTAAAGCGGATAGAGGAGTGCGCCAGGTCATCGCCCAGGCCCATAGCGATGAGCACATAGGACGGCTCCAGGGAGGCTGAAGTACAGGCAGAGCCTGAAGAGACGGCTATTTCTTTGTTGAAAGTCATCATCAGCCCCTCACCTTCTACGTGCTTAAAGGAAATGTTCGTCACATGAGGCATGCGACTGTCGGGATTTCCATTGACGTAGGTTTCTTCCAATTTCAACAGGCCCTGTTCGAGGCGATCGCGCAGTCGGCTCAGGCGTTGTGCCTCTTCGGCCATTTCCTTGCGGGCGATTTCTGCTGCCTGGCCAAAGCCCACGATACCGGGTACGTTCAGAGTACCCGAGCGCATGCCCCGTTCATGGCCTCCGCCATCCATCTGGGCTGTTACCTTTACGCGCGGCGCTTTGCGATTGACAAAGAGTGCGCCAACCCCTTTGGGGCCGTACATTTTGTGAGCCGACATGGCCATGAGGTGCACGCCGACTTCTTTGGGCTTCACCGGAATTTTGCCTACGGCCTGGGTGGCATCGCTGAAAAACAATACGCCGTGCCGGGCACAAATTTCACCGATTTCTTTCATGGGCTGAATGACGCCCGTCTCGTTGTTGGCCCACATCACCGCTACCATGATGGTATCCGGTCGAATGGCAGCTTCCAAAGCCTCCAGGTCTATCATTCCCCGGGCATCCACATCCAGATAGGTAACTTCACCGCCCATTTTTTCAATGCGGCGGCAGCTATCGAGTACGGCTTTGTGCTCAGTTTTAACGGTAATGAGGTGTTTGCCTTTGCGGGCATACATCTCAAAGGCTCCTTTCAGAGCCAGGTTGTCGCTTTCTGTGGCGCCGGAGGTGAAGATGACCTCGCGGGCATCTACTTCGATCAGAGCTGCCACCTGCTCGCGGGCATAATCCACGGCTTCTTCTGCCACCCAGCCAAATTCATGGCTGCGGCTTGCAGCATTGCCGAATTTCTCCGTAAAGTATGGAAGCATAGCCTCTACTACCCGCGGGTCGCAGGGCGTGGTGGCGTTGTTGTCGAGATAGATGAGTTTCTTTTTTTCCATGATGTCAATCCGGCTTAGGTTGCTGTTTAGAATTGGTCTAAATAAAATCTGTTTGCAAAGGTAACATTTTTTTGGATAGTTTGTTCCTATGGTATGAAAAAATTTTTGAGGAAAATCGTTACGCTCCCCATCCACTTTTACCAGCTCGCCATTTCGCCTTTGCTGGGCTCCAATTGCCGCTATCAGCCGACCTGCTCGAACTACATGATAGAGGCCATTGAAGAATGGGGCATCTTTAAGGG
>WGBN01000047.1 GCA_015494245.1 Saprospiraceae bacterium
GAAAAGGACTGTGGTAATGCGCATGGTTTGGTCAGTTGCAAGGCAAAGATAGCGTTTTCTTTTGCAGCTTCATGTAATAAAAACGCTAAACGCTAAACACTAAACTCCAACAGAAATTCCTACCTTTGCCAACGAGATTCAAAAATCCCCGTTTTATGATTCAACGCATACAGACCCTGTTTCTGCTGTTTGCCGCAGTGCTGGACATTCTTCTCGTAGCGCTCCCACTGCCTTTTGCTAAAAGTGAGCAGGCCATTCAGGCTTCGGGACTCTTTGCTGATGCCCAATACGACGTCTTTGACCAACCGGCTATGCTGGCGCTTTTTGCCTTGGGAGGCTTGCTGGCTTTAGTGGCCATTTTCCTCTTCAAAAAGCGTCCTGTGCAGATAAAACTGACGCTTTTTTCCTTTATTGCCACTTTCATCGGCTTTGCGCTGGCCGTCCTTTTGGTCTTGCAGGATGGTACGCTCACAGGCGGCTCCACCGTACAAATAGACGACAAACCGGGGGCTTTCTTTCCCTTGCTGAGTCTCCTCATGCTGCTCCTCGCCCTGCGCTTCATCCGCAAAGATGAAAAGCTGGTGCGCTCCATGGATCGCCTGCGCTAACCTCCCCCCGACAACGACGAAATCGCACTCATGAAAATCCTCATCCTCTGTACAGGCAACTCCTGCCGCAGCCAAATGGCCGAGGGCTTCCTCAAAGCCTTTGACGAACAACTGCAGGTGTATTCTGCAGGCACAGAACCAAGCGAAAAAGTAAACCCCTACGCCATAAAAGTCATGCAGGAGCTGGGCGTTGACCTCAGCCACAACCATCCCAAATCCGTGGATGAGTTTCTCGGAGAAGAATTTGACTACGTCATCACCGTCTGCGATGGCGCCAAAGAAAGCTGCCCCGCTTTCACCGGAAAAGTCAGGCACCGCCTCCACATAGGCTTCGAAGACCCCGCAGACGCCCGCGGCACCGAAGAAGAGATCACCAACACCTTCCGGCGCATCCGGGATGAAATCCTGCGCGATTTTTTTGCCTTTTGGCAAAAGCACAAGAAGAACCGGCATTGATCTCATTCTTCATCCGGTCGCGTGTTCGTACTCTGGGCATGGGAAATGTGTTTCATTAACAAAAACATTTTCCTGTAAGATGCCCAAATGGCCTTGAAGGGGTGTGTGGTGCGTTCCGCGCGAGGATCGAAGGCACTCATTTTTTACCACCCCCTGAGGTTATTCTTTTAACATATTCAATCGGCACATATTCCGTCAGCCAGACCTTATTTTCTGACAGATAAAATTTATGTCCGTCCCTATGCATTTTCTCTGCCTGGATTTCTAAAACTACCGGCTTCCCGTGTCTTCGCCCAACTGCTAAGGCTGTTTCAATATCTGAACTTAAATGGACGTGATGCCTTTTTCTTTTCTCTATTCCACTTTCCAGGATACTATCTAAAAATCGCTCACATGTCCCGTGATACAATTTAATTGGCGGTTTTAAAGGTTTATAGTCAAGGTCAATTTGCAATGAATGGCCTTGATTTGCTCTTATTTTCGTCTCATCTTCATTAAAAGCAAATCTTTTTTTCGAATTCGTCTCGACTATATATTTCAATATTTCAAAATCAATTTCTTTTCCATTTTTATTTAATTTTTCGATCAACTCACTCACATCCACCCAACCATTTCTATCCAATTCAATTTGGATAACTTCAGGTTTATGCCTTAGAACTAAACTCAAAAATTTACTGAGTCTTATACTTTGCCTTTTGCTAATCATTGTCTAAACATTTTGCCCTTCTTGAAAATCTAAATCGCTCGCAAACTAACTCCAGCTCAGCTGTCATCTTCTGCAAGCACACCCACTTCACACAAAATCAAAGAATCGTTGAAACAACGACATCTCGATTAGAAACAAAGATAGCACTCTTTTTTACTCTTACAAACCTTCACCATTTTTTAAGAAACGCTAAACGCTAAACACTAAACACTAAACACTAAACGCTAAACACTAAACAAAAAAGCCCCCGCGTTTCCACACAGAGGCTTTTCTTTCTTCGTAAAGCTGAAGTCGCTCTTATTACCATTTTTCATCGCGTCGCTTTGCAGAGTAGTTGATTTTCAACTGAGCGGATTTGCGCAACTCGGTTTTGACGTCTTGCACGATGCCCATAGTTACGTCTTTATCCACCTTCAAAGAGGTCGTGATCAACTTGCGCTGTCTCTCCGGCACTTTGGTGCGGAAATTCTCGAGGAAAAGCGGTATATCATCTACTGTCGCAAACTTATCGCCCAACTGGATACGCGGCTTGGTGCCATAGAGCTTTTTGTATTTTTCCACCGGGCGCCCGATGTAAATGTGATTCACCAGGGACTTTTGCTCCAGCTTGGTCAACTCGGTGGCTGAAGGCGTAACCACTCTGACTTTCATTTCGGCGTCTCTCAACTTGGTAACCACCATGAAGAAAAACAGCAGCATGAAAATGATGTCCGGCAAAGATGCCGTGGATATTTCGGGCTGCGAATTGCCTTGTTTTTTCTTAAATCTGGCCATTTTTCCAGGTTTTATTTTTCTTCTCCATACTCCGTAGGCTCAGCCTCGGAAATAATCATAGGATAGTCTTTGCGAATGGCTTTGCGCAGGTGTGCAGGCAATTTCTGGTAAGGCTTGCCATAGCGCTTCATCGCTTCATTATTCCATATCTCATTGTAAGCTGCCAGCAGCTCATTATAGACAGTGAGATAGGTATTGTAATTCGTGCCACGGTCATTCTTCAAAGAGATGACGGCTTTCTTCGGGTTTACAGCCAGGTCTTCGCGATGATTCGGGTTGGTGATAAACTCTATGGCACGGCGACGCAGATCGCGCACATCGGCCGGCTCCTTGCGCACCAACAACTGGTTTTGGGCATTGACCAAAACGCCAAACACATTGCGCTGATTCAAAGTTACGTCTTCTACCGGTTCGTTCGACCAGGGCGGCAACTTGACCAACAGACCCTGGTCATCGGCTATGGTCGTCGTTACCAGGAAAAAAATGAGCAGCAGGAAGGCAATGTCTGCCATAGAGCCCGCATTGATCTCATTCTTCAACCGGTCCTTTGTTCTTACTCTGGGCATAAGTTAAAAGGTTTTGGCCCCGGGAAGCGGTATTCCTCCTGCTCAAAACAGGGGAATACCCTCCCGTGGTTTTTATTTACTTAAACAAGTTGCGTACTTCCGAAAAAACGAAAGCCAGTAAGGCCGCTCCGAGAGCAATATAGGTCGTCGAAAGACCTGCACTGATCAACTTGCTTTGAGTAGGCGTAATCTGAAACTTCTCGTAAAGAGGACTTGAAACATCCCCGTCGGCCATGGCATACAACACAAAGAACAAGGCCAAAAGAGCTCCAAAACCTATGATGCTCTTGATAGAACCCTTGGGATTCTTAATAACCTGGAAGATGGAAAACAACAACCAGGCTGCTGCAGCCACCACCAACAAAACGATGGCGCCGCTCAGGCCTATGTTAAAAGCATTGGTAGCGAACTGATCCGCTTTCGGCAGGGTATCAAAGCCCTCAGGCAAACTACCAACGGCAGTCAGGTAAAAGGCAACGATGATCAGTACCCCTATGCCCAACGAGACGAGCTGCCCGTATTTAGTCAGAAATGTGTACATCGGTACTGTTTTTTAGTGCTTGAGCATGTTGTTGTCAATCAAAATGTCGATGAATTCGATCGTGGCTTCCTCCATCTTGTTTACAATGCTGTCAATCTTAGAGACGATGTAGTTGTAAAAAATCTGAAGAATAATAGCCGTAATAAGACCGAATACCGTCGTCAACAAGGCCACTTTAATACCTCCGGCAACGACTGCAGGAGACAAATCGCCCACTTTCTCAATTTTATCAAAGGCCTGGATCATACCGATAACCGTACCCATAAATCCAAGCATCGGAGCAATGGCGATGAAAAGCGAGATCCATACCAGACCTTTCTCCAACATACCCATCTGCACGTTTCCGTAAGCCACAATGGCTTTCTCTACGGCATCAGCGCCACGGGGCACATTTTTCAAGCCCTGATACAAGATACTTGCCGTAGGGCCGGGAGTGGATTTGCAAACCTCCAAAGCGCCGTCCATGTCATTGTTCTTCAGGCGGTCGTCAATCTTGGCGAGCAGGTCTTCGGTATTCACCGTAGCGATATTCAAGGTGATGATCCGCTCAATGGCAAAAGCCAAACCGAGAATCAAACACACCAAGACCGTACTCATAAATTGCCAGCCACCTTCAATAAACTTCTCCTTCAAAGTCTGAAAGCCGGTTTTCTTAGACGCTTCTTCATCGGAATTGTCCTC
>WGBN01000048.1 GCA_015494245.1 Saprospiraceae bacterium
CCCGTCACGCGTCACGTTTGTTACGTTTGTCACGTCCGTCACGCGTCACGTTCGTCACGCGTCACGTTCGTCACGATTGTTATCTTACGATCCCTCAACAACCCAGCTAAACAACAAACCAACAATACACAATACACGATACACGATAAACAATAAACCACTTCCGACACCCGACACCCGACAACAGACAACCCTCAAACCACTTCCCCCTTCGCCTTGCGAATCTTCACAGCCACCACCTTGTATTCGGGGCAGAGGGCTTCGGAGTCGAGCACATCGGAGGTGATGTTGTTGATGAGGATTTCGGGGAAGTGGAAGGTGGTGCTGAGTACGCCGGGTTTGACTTCTTCGCTGATGTGGGCGCGGATGTCAACTTTGCCGCGGGCGGATTCGAGGCAGACCCAGTCGTTTTCGGAGATGCCGTATTGGGCGGCGTCTTTGGGGTTGATGAAGAGCACGTCTTCGGTGATGAGCAGGCGGTTGCGGGTACGGCGGGTCATGGCGCCGCAATTGTAGTGGACGAGGTTGCGGTTGGTGGTGAGGATGAGGGGGTAGTCTTTGTGGTGTTTCACCAGCTCTTCGGTTTCTTCAAAATCGGCGAACCAGAGGCGGCCTTTGCCCAGCTTGAATTGCTCTGTGTGCAAGACTTTCGTATCGCTGCCGTCTTCGTTGACGGGCCACTGCAGTCCGTTTTTGCCCAGCCGCTCCCAACGGATGCCCTTGAAGAAGGGGACGATTTTGGAAATTTCGTACTCCAGCAGCCAGGCGGGGTCGTAATCGGGTTGTTGGTAGCCCAGGCGGTTCATCATGTCCACGATGATTTGGCCGTCGGCTTTGGCCTGGCCGATGGGTGGGACGACTTGCTGTACGCGCTGCACGCGGCGTTCGCCATTGGTGAAGGTGCCGCTCTTTTCGAGGAAGGAAGCGCCGGGCAAAATCAGGTCGGCATACCTGGCCGTTTCCGTCATAAACAGTTCTTGCACTACGACGAACTCCATTTGCCGCAAGGCATCTATCACCTTTTGCGAGTTGGGGTCTGTTTGCACCACGTCTTCGCCTATGATCCAGATGGCTTTGAGCTTGCCTTCGAGAGCGGCATCGAACATCTCCGGGATTTTGTAGCCGACTTCGGAGGGCAGGGGTGTGCCGTAAAAGGCTTCGTAGCGCCTTTTGATATCCGGATGGGTAACATCCAGATAGCCGGCGCCCTGATGGGGTTGCACGCCCATGTCGGCGGCGCCCTGTACGTTGTTTTGACCGCGCAGGGGATTGACGCCCACGCCCCGGCGGCCGATGTTGCCGGTGAGCATGGCGAGGTCGGCGATTTGCATCACGGCGAAGGTGCCCTGATGGTGCTCTGTTACGCCCAGCCCGTGGAAGGACATGGCGTTAGGCGCGGTGGCGTAGGTGATGGCGGCCTCGCGCACCTGTTCGCGGGCCAGGCCGCTAACGGCTTCCAGGGCATCTATATCCAATTGGCGGATTTGCTGTTCAAAGGCCTCGTAGCCTTCTGTGCGGCTGTGGACGAAGGGCAGGTCCACCAAACCTTCTTCGACGATGTAGTACATCATCATATTGAGCACGGCCACATTGGTGCCCGGCCGCAGGGCGAGGTGGTGGGTGGCGTAGCGCGCCAGCTCGGTTTTGCGGGGGTCTATGACGATGAGAGGCGCGCCCTTCATGGCGGCCTGCTTGATTTTGGCTCCCGTAACGGGATGAGCCTCGGTGGGATTGGCGCCAATGACCAGTATGCAATTGGTGTGTTGAATGTCTTCGACGGAGTTGGTGGCTGCACCGGTGCCGAAGGTGCGCTGCATGCCGAGAGCCGTAGGAGAGTGGCAGACGCGGGCGCAGCCGTCTATGTTGTTGGTGCCTATGACGGCCCGCATGAATTTTTGCATGAGGTAGTTTTCCTCATTGGTGCAGCGGGAGGAGGAGATGCCGGCGATGGCATCGGGGCCGTGTGTGGCTTTGATTTTTTGCAGCCTTTCGGCAAATAAAGTATAGGCCTCATCCCAGCTGATGGGCACAAACTCTTCGCCCATGCGTTTCAGCGGGCTGCGCAGGCGGTCGGGATGATCGTAGAAAGTGAAGGCGTAACGCCCTTTGAGGCAGGTGTGCCCCTGGTTGACCTCTGCATCATAAGGCGCTTGTATGCTTTTGATGCTGCCATTGACGGTGGCCACTTCGAGATTGCAGCCCACGCCGCAGTAGGTGCAGACCGTGCGCGTTTTTTTGGTGTATTCGACCGATTTGGATTCATACACATCGCTGATGGCCGAGGTGGGGCAGGCCTGTGCGCAGGCTCCGCAACTGACACAGGCGGAGTGGAGGAAATCCTCATCCGGGCCTTTGATGATGCGGCTGTCGAAGCCCCGTCCGGCAATGCTGAGCACCATTTCTCCCTGCACTTCGTCGCAGGCCCGGACGCAGCGATAGCAGTTGATGCACTTGGACAGATCGGAAGTCAGATAGGGATGGCTGAGGTCTTTTTGGTAGTGCAGGTGGTTTTCGCCTTCGGGATAGCGCACCCGTCGGATGCCCGTTTCGGCAGCCACGTCCTGTAGCTCGCAATTGCCGTTGACCTCGCAGGTCAGGCAGTCTAAGGGATGGTCGCTGAGTACCAGCTCCACAATGTTGCGCCTCAGCCTGCGGATGGATTCCGAATGGGTGTAGATGTACTGACCGGCCGCCACGGGCGTGTGGCAGGAAGCGACGGTGCGTCGCGGACCGCTTTCCTGCAGGGCTACTTCCACGCTGCAGACGCGGCAGGAACCGTAGGGCTCTAAGTTGGAGGCGTCACAGAGGGTAGGCACGGGTTTCTCCCCCAGATGCCTGCGCAGGAAACTGAGAATGGTCTCCTTTTCCTGAATGTCATAGGGATGGTCGTTGATGTATGCAGTTGCCATAGTGCGGGGTTTGTACTGATGGCATAAAGATAGGAAAAATGTAGAGTACCCTCAAACCCAAAGAGGGCAGCCTGCGGCTGCCCTCTTCGCTCATAGTGATCCCGCCAGGAATCGAACCTGGATCTTAGGTTCCGGAGACCTACGTACTATCCATTGTACTACGGGACCGGAATGATGGAAGCAAAGATACGAAAAAGAAATGGAGGAGCACAGCTCCTCCATTCTTCTTTCCTTGTGATCCGGCCGGGGCTCGAACCCGGGACCCTTTGATTAAAAGTCAAATGCTCTACCAACTGAGCTACCGGATCGCTGGTCTTACTCACTGCTTTTCAAAAAGAATGGATGGAAAGCGGTTTATGCCCGGCAAATGCCCCTTTTAGCAGCTGTCAGAGCCCGTTTTTCAGCCCTTTTTGAAAAGGCTCCGCAAAGGTACAACTTTTCTTCAAAAGAAAAAAATCCTGGAGGATTTTTTTTGATTTTTTTTCATGCTCCGGCCCCGGAGGAGCAGAGACTGACCCCCTCGCGTCGCTGATCGGCGGCGGCCATGTAGCTGTCGTCTTTTTGGCGGCCAACGGCATTGACACCTCCGAAGTAGAGCGATTTGCGGGTCCAGATGCGCAGGTCCATGCTTGGGGGGAGTTGTTCTTCGGGCAGGTGCTCGAAGCCGGGCTCCAGTTCAAAGATGCCTTGGTGGAAGTAAGTACGGGCTGCATTGACGGCTTTGTCGAGTGTGTCCGGATAATCCAGCATGAAGTGCAAAACCTGAGCGATGGCAAAGGGAATGCGCCCGGCGCCGGCGCTTCCCAGGGCGCTGTGTAAGGCTGAGCTTTCGGAAGCCACGAGGGTAGGTGTCATCATGGAAGTGAGGCGGCTGTCAGGCGTCCAGGTATGCAGGCCTTTGGGGAGCAGGGCGGGTTCGCCCATCATGTTGTTGAGTTGGATGTCTGTACCGGGCAGGAAGGCGCCGGAGCCTTCGCCATTGGAGGAGGTGAGGCTGACGGCCATGCCCTCGCGGTCGAGGATGCTGAAATGGGTGGTATTGCCCCAGAGTGAGTTGGCCCGCAGGGCATGCAGCAGCTGTTCGGGATGGTGTTTGAGCTCGGCAATGCCGTTGAGGCAGCGCAGTAGCCAGAGGG
>WGBN01000049.1 GCA_015494245.1 Saprospiraceae bacterium
GCTGAGGCAAATATAGGACATTTTTTTTAACCGGCATACAAAACTCCCGATTTTTTTTATCTTTATAGCGCGAAAAAAAAGTATCGCATATGGCAAAAATTGACCCTACTCAACTCAGCAAGAGGTATTACTCCATAGGCGAGGTAGCCGAGATGTTCGGCCTGTCCACCTCGCTGGTGCGCTTTTGGGAGAATGAATTCGACGAAATCAAACCCCATAAAAACAGCAAGGGAGATCGCCGCTTCACGCCCGAAAACATCCTCCAAATAGAACTGGTCTATCATCTCGTCAAAGAGCGGGGCTTTACCCTCAACGGCGCCAAGCAGGAGATCCTGCGCCTCAAAGCCTTAGAGAAAAAGCGCAAAAAAGCCCTCAAAGACCTGGCCGAGCTGCGCGACTTCCTCGTCCGCATGAAAGAACAACTATCTAAAGAGTCAGCCCAAAATGCTGACTGATTCCACACAAAAAGCCAACGCCCTATGATGAACGAACGCCTCTCCAGCATCATGACCACCAATGTCTTTACCGTCAAACCCGATGACACCCTGGCCCATGTGCACGACATCCTGCTCCACAAGCGCTTCCACCACCTGCCCGTTGTAGATGACAACAACAAGCTCCTCGGCATCATCACCTCCTACGACCTGATGAAGCTGGGTGTCTCCCCTGAAAAATTTGCAAATACTCCCGTCAAAGAGGTAATGACCTCCCGCGTGGCCAGCCTGCGTCCGGAAGAGCTCATCGGCGGCGCAGCCCGCGTCTTTCTGGAAAACCTCTTCCACGGCCTTCCCATCACCGACGATGAGGGCAAACTCGTGGGCATCGTCACCACACACGATGTGCTGAAATACGTCTATAATAAGGAGTACAAAGACGACTTCTAAGGTCTCACATCAAAAAAGCAATGCCAAAGGCAATCACTGCTACGATCACGCCATACATAAATACGGTATAGCAGATGCTCAGATAGCGGTACTTCTTGGCCAGCACCTTACCGAGGAAGTAAAGGTCCCGCGTCATGCTGCTGTAGAGGTAATCGCTGTCCTTGATCATCTCCATCATGCCCCAGTGGAAGACCTCCATGTCCATGTTGTAGTAATTGCCGAAGAAGAGCAAATTGCCCCGCTTCTCCTCGATGTCTTTTTTGGTGAAGGTGCCCTTTGTAATCTTGGGCTTGGTAGAAAGCGTGGCAAACACCATGGCAATCAGGCATACCACCAACAAGATAACTGTGGGCACAATCAGCTGCGGACTGTCGTCAAAGCTCGGCACCAAAGTAGATACCACAATGGATATGATGATGGCATTGATACTTAGCATGATGTTGGCCTTGTTGTCGGCAATAGAACTGAGGTTGACATGCGTGCGATAGGTGGTGCGAAACATGGTCTCCACTCCTCTGCCGAGGCGCAACTGCTTTAACTCCAGCAACTCGCCCTCCTTGCCGGAGCGCTCCTTTTTCTTTTTGGGCTTGCCCTTCTTCTTCTGCGGCGCCAACCCCTGAGCCTCCTGCAAGCCGGTCAGCAACCTGCGGCGCTGCTTGTACAACTGCCGGATGTGCTTTTGCTTGCGCTTCTCATACAACTCCATCGCAATGGGCGTGTGATAGCGATGCTTTTGCATAAACTCCAGTTCGAAGTCTATCCACTCTTCGTCCGACATGATGCGCCCCTGCACCAACGCAATTTCCTGGCGGATTTTGCCGCAGCGCTCCCAATAGACGCGCTTGCCCAAATGGCTGAGATCGGCATCGCAGAGGATTTTTTCCATCAGCGTCTGAGGCTGCTGAGGCACTTTGGTCGCAAGGATACAGCTGCAGATTCTTTCTACTCTGCCTTTCGGCAAATGATGGAGCTCGTGCAAAAACTGACGGGCATACGCACAAGAGCGCTCCTCATGCCCCTGCGGCCCCTGCTCATAACCGGCATCGTGAAACCAGGCCGCCAGCAAAAGGTCTTCGCGCTCCTCCTCGCTAAGAGCATAAGCACCCATGAGCTCCTGCACAGCCCTGACTACATTTTCCGTATGTACAATGTCGTGAAAGACATACAAATCAGCCGGCACTTTTTGGGCATAGTGCTCGCGGATGAAAGTTTCGGTGAGTTTGAGTAGGGTCATGGTATCTTTCACAAATCAAACTCCAAAGTATCCCCAGGCTTAAGGATGGTTTTTCCGTCCTTATCACTGCCATTTTGTTGGGCGTTTTCTTTTTCTTCAGAGACTTCTTTAATAGAGCTCAGGCGCTTGTCGCTGAGTTTATTGCCGATGGCTTTCCAGCCTTTGACGTCCATGAAGTCTGCCAGAGCGATCTGGCCTTCCATTTTACGGCCTTTGAGCCTCATGCTGTAAGAGATTTTTGGATTTGCCGAAAGGCTGACAAACAACAACTTCGACTGGGGGTGCTCGGTGATGAATTTAAAACGCTGGCCGATGCTGGTGGTCTCGATGAGGAAGCGCTTGACGACCGTCCAGCCCTTGCCGCCCTCGTAATAGACGGCGTTGATGACCCGCTCGGGATCGAACTTGCCGATGTGGAAAATCTCCTTGGGATTGTACTGACGCCTGGCCTGGAATTCCTGCACCTCATAACTGCCGTCTTTGTAGATGATGAGCAGGCGGTCGCCGGTGTCGAAAGCGCCGAGGAGGATGCCGCGACCATCGGTGTTGATGCGGCCGCTGACTTCGTCCATCCACAATTGCATGGCGCCAAGGGTGGACTGGCCGCGCTCTTTCTGGACGACTTTGCGCACGGGATATTTGGTAACCATGTTGCCGCGCGAGCCGCGCCCCTTGATGGCCAGGGCGCTGAAGTCGAAGTCAAAGATTTTCTTCTTGGCGCGACAGCCCGGGCTGAGGTAAACCGTAACCAACTCGCTTTCGCCATTGGGGTTGGCAGTGAAGTAGAGCGTGCGGGAGCCTTTGGCCCCCTGGGTAAGGTCGTACTCCTTGCCGCGGGTAACGCCCGTCACCTGGAAGCGCTTGGCGAAGGTCTTGCCCGTGCCGGCATCCACGTAGAGCATGTTGTAAGTGGTGCGCTCGTCGCCCTTCTTCCAGACGGCCACGTGCAGGATGTCTTTGCCCATGAAGACCTTATCGGCAATGCGGTTGACGACAAACTTGCCGTCTTTGCGGAAGACAATGATGTCGTCCATGTCGGAGCACTCGCAAACGAACTCGTCTTTTTTCAGGCCCGTGCCGATGAAGCCCTCTTTGCGGTTGACGTAGAGCTTGGCGTTGTTGGCCACGACCTCGGCGGCCTGTATGCTTTCGAATTGCTCGATGCGGGTGCGGCGTTCGCGGCCTTTGCCGTATTTCTCGAGCAGGCGCTCGAAGTAGGCGACGGCGTATTCGGTGAGGTGCTTGAGGTCGTGCTTGACCTGTGCCAGTTCCTCTTCAATTTTGGCGATTTGCTCATCGGCCTTGAAGCTGTTGTACTTAGAGATGCGTTTGATTTTGATCTCCGTCAGGCGGATGAGGTCTTCCTCGGTGATGTCGCGCATGAGGCGCAGGCGTTGATCTCCTTTACGGGCTTTTTGTTTGGGCGTGAGCACGTATTTGCGCAAGCCCTTGTCAATGACTTCGAGCACGGCTTCCCAGGTTTCGCACTCTTCAATATCGCGGTAGATGCGTTTTTCGATGAAGATTTTTTCTATGGAAGCAAAGTGCCATTTTTCCTGCAACTCGCCGAGGCGGATTTCCAGTTCGCGCTTGAGCAGTTGGCGGGTATTTTCGGCGCTGAAGCGCAGCAGATCATTGACGGAGAGGAATTGGGGCTTGTCGTCCATGATGACGCAAGCATTGGGCGAGATGGAGACTTCGCAATTGGTGAAGGCATAGAGAGCATCGGTGGTGAGCTCCGGCGAAGTCCCCGGGGCCAGTTCGATGCGAATTTCCACTTCGGCAGCGGTATTGTCCACCACTTTTTTGATTTTGATCTTGCCCTTGTCGTTGGCCTTGATGATGCTGTCTATGAGGTTTTCCGTCGTAATGCCGTAGGGCAGGTCCCTTATCACCAAGGTTTTTTTGTCGGCCTGCTCGATGCGGGCACGCACTTTGACGCGGCCGCCCCGCTTGCCGTTTTGATAATCGGAAACGTCTATGGAGCCTCCCGTCTGGAAGTCGGGATAGAGTTTAAAAGGCTTCCCCTGCAGCGCCTTAATGGAAGCCTTGATGAGTTCCTGAAAATTGTGCGGCAGGATTTTGGTGGACAGTCCCACGGCTATGCCCTCTGCACCGAGAGCCAACAGCAGCGGAAATTTCACGGGCAGATTGACGGGTTCTTTTTTGCGTCCGTCGTAGCTGAGTTGCCACTCGGTGGTTTGCGGGTTAAAGACCACTTCGAGCGCAAATTTCGTCAGACGCGCTTCGATATAGCGGGGAGCGGCGGCGCTGTCGCCCGTGCGCACATCTCCCCAGTTTCCCTGGGTCTCTATCAACAACTCCCGCTGCCCCAGTTTGACGAGGGCATCCCCAATGGCCGCATCGCCATGAGGATGATACTGCATCGTCTGCCCGATGATGTTGGCTACCTTGTGGAAGCGACCGTCATCCATCTCCTTCATAGCGTGCAGGATGCGGCGCTGCACCGGCTTGAGGCCGTCGTAAATAGAAGGCACGGCCCGCTCGAGAATCACATAGGAGGCATAGTCCAGGAAATAATCCTGATACATCTCGCTGAGCGGAGATTTTCCCGTCCCTTTCGGGAAATGCCTTTGCTGCTTGCTATTGCTCTTTGCCATAGTGTTTTGCTCTCCGATTGGTCTGTGAAGAGGGGCAAAGATAGGGAAATGTTGTCGGTTGTCGGTTGTCGGTTGTCGGTTGTCTGGGGTCCCATGATATAGGTTGACAAAAGATGGGCGACAAGCGCATAAATGTGGAAAACTTTATTTGGTTAAGAAATCAGTTTTCCAAAACTTTGAGGTCCGGGATGAAGCGGAGACGGGCTCTGCTGGGGAGCAACCCGTTGAGGAATAGTCCCGGGCCGGTGAAAAGTTTGCCGAGCAGAAGTGCCCTAAACTTTTTTGGGGCACTTCTTTCATATTCGGCGCTAATATAAACTTTTTGCTGGCCATATGCCTAAAAAAACCCAACGTCAGAGGGCCGTTAAATTAGCTGTCAGTTTTGCCGGAAGGGGTGTTGTTCACATCCGTCTTGGAGGCGAAGTCGGGCATAGTAATTTCGAGTCGTTGATCTTCGGGTAAAGAGGCTGTCCAGGCTTCGAATTCCACAGGGGAACGCCAACCTAAACCGGCCTGCTTTCGTTCGTTGTAAATATGCATGATTCGCCGGAATTGCTTTTGGAGTTTCCCGGGGTCAGTAATTCCTTTAAAAGTGGGCAGCAGATGCTGCTTGATAAATCCGTTGCGCTGCTCGGCCAATCCGTTTTCGAAGCAATTACCGGCTTTGCTGATACGTATCTCTAAAGAACTAAGTCTTTTGAGGTAGAGCGCAGAGAAGTATTGGCCACCGCCGTCAGTATGGTGGATGCATCCGTGCAAGTTGGATTCGGGCAGGCGCAGTTCTACCCACATTTCAAGGGCGACTAAAGCATCTTCAGTCCTCATGCTTTTGCTGAGGCAAAACCCGACCCACCTGCCGGAATAAGCGTCAGTCAGACAGAACAGGTACCAACGATTAAAAGGGTCAATATTCGTCAAATACGTGATATCTCCAACCACGAGCTGATTGATACCATTGAGTTTAAGGCCAAAGGTGAGGTTCTCATAACGTTGGCTTGAGACGGAGCTTTTTGTCGTTGAACGCCTTGTTTTCAGGGGTTTAAGAGCTAATCCCTCTTCACTGAGCAATCGTTCAAAGCGGTTGACACCCAAGCCAAACTCTTGGCGGATGTCGAGATTGTAGAACAGGCTTCTGCTTCCTGCCCGTGCATCATTGTTCTTGCGATATTCTTTGACCAGAGGTCGAATCTGCTCAATCAACTTCGTTTGCTGTTTGAAACGGGCGATGGCTTTAAAGGCAGCCTGTCGGCTAAGGCCAAAATGGGCATAAACCATTTGTTTGGTGATTTTGAGTTTCATTTGAGAGGCTTTATCTTTGACTTGTGCCAAGACGATTATGAGGACTTGGATTTTGTTTTTTTTTCAAAGTCAGGCCCGAGGATTTCCCTGCTTTTGGCTTGCCAGGCCTTAAGTTCAAGATTCTCGAGGACTATGTCAGCCATGACTTTTTTGACATGTTCGAGTTGCTCTTCCAGCTCCTTGATGCGATTAATCTCTGAAGGAGATTGAATGATGATACGGCCGGGCAGTTTCTCCTTTCCGTATTTGTTGATCCATCTTCTCACAGACTCTCTTCGCACTTCGTATAACATGCAAACTTGTCTGATGGTGAGTTTTCCGCTCTCTATCAGGCGGACTTGCTCCTTGCGAAAGGCTTCGCTAAAGCGGCGACGATTTCTTTCTTCTGAAGTCATTTTTAAAAAGTTTTTGCAAAGTTATCCACATTTTTTTTGTCAACCTATTCCATGAGAGTGCAGTCCGTTGTGCAGTCTGCCGTCAGATATGTTGGTGCATTGTTTATTGTGCATCGTTGGTTTTGACGCGACAAACGTAACAATCGCACTTTCCCTCCGCAAAATTTGCTAAAGGATTAAGTCAGGCCCTACTCATCAAAGGATGCC
>WGBN01000050.1 GCA_015494245.1 Saprospiraceae bacterium
GCTCTGCCTGTTGCACGCGGCGCTGGAGTTGTTTGCGCTCTTCGTAGGAAAGCTGAGGCGCCTGGGGCGCGGGTCCGGCTGTTTGGCCTTTTGCCGCTCTTTGTTCGGGCGTTTCCTTTGGGGTTTGCCCGCTCAGGGCTACCTGGCGCATGTCGTCCATCCGGCGTTTTTCGAGGAAGTAGTTGACATCGCCGAGGTAGGTATGCAGTTTTTTGTCGCGAAACTCCACCGTGCGCTCCGTGAGTCCGGAGAGAAAATCGCGGTCGTGGCTGACGACCAGCAGGCTGCCTTCGAAGCGTTGAAGGGCTTCTTTCAGGACTTCCTTGGCCTTGATGTCCAGGTGGTTGGTGGGCTCGTCGAGCACCAGCACGTTGAAGGGGCGCAACACGAGCAGGGCGAGGGCCAGGCGGGCGCGTTCGCCGCCGGAGAGGACGGAGACTTTTTTATCGGCGTCTTCCCCGCTAAAGAGGAAGGAGCCGAGGATGCTGCGCAGGCGGGTTCGCATATCGGGGGGGCTGGCGGCTTCCATGGTTTCCAGGACGGTGAGTTTGGGATCGAGCATTTCGGCCTGGTTTTGGGCGTAATAGGCCAGTTGCACCTGCTCGCCGCGAATAGCCTCGCCGGAAGTCGGCTGCAAGGCGCCTACCAGGATTTTGGCGAGGGTCGTTTTGCCCTGGCCGTTTTGCCCGACGAAAGCCACTTTTTGGCCGCGTTCGAGTTCAAAATCCACCCCATCCAGCACGCGGTGTTGGTCGTATTGCTTCACCAGATTTTTGGCTGCCAGCACCACGCGGGCCGAGCGGCCGCTGAACGGAAAATTCAGGCGCATGGCGGAGGTGTCTTCGCTCTCCAGTTCGATGCGCTCGATTTTATCGAGTTGTTTTTGCATGGACTGGGCCATCTTTGTCTTCGTGGCCTTGGCCATAAACCGCTTGATGGTGCGTTCGCGCTGTTCGATGAGGCGCTGCTGGTTGCGGTAGGCGGCTTCCATTTTTTCGCGCCGCTCTTTACGCAGTTCCAGGTATTTGCTGTAGGGTGCTTTGTAGTCGTAGATCTTGCCCAATTCGATTTCAAGGGTGCGGTTGGTAAGTTCATCGAGGAAGCGCTTGTCGTGCGAGATGACGACCACGCCGCCCGGATAGGTCTTGAGGAATTGCTCCAACCAGATGATGGATTCGATATCGAGGTGGTTGGTGGGTTCGTCGAGCAGCAGGAAGTCGGGTTGAGTGAGCAGCAATTTGGCCAGCACCACGCGCATCTGCCAGCCTCCGCTGAAGGTACTCAGAGGGCGATGCAGTTCCTCCCGCTTAAAACCGAGGCCTTTGAGGACGCGCTCGGCCTTGCTCTCCATGCTGCCGCCTTCCATGAGGTGCAGGCGTTCGTTGAGGTCGGAGAGGCGCTCCAGCAGGCGCTGGTAGTCGCGGCTTTCGTAATCCTCGCGACGGGCGAGCTCGGCCTCTACGCCTTTGAGTTCTTCCTCCATGCGTTTGACATCGGCAAAGGCGTTTAGCGCCTCTTCCATGACTGTCCGCTCGCTCTGGAAGTTGAGGTCCTGCTCCAGGTAGCCCAGGCTTTTGCCTCCGCTCACTTCCACCTTGCCGGCATCGGGGCGCACGTAGCCCATCAGTACCTTCAGGAAGGTGGACTTTCCGGCTCCATTGCGCCCTACCAGGCCAATGCGGTCGGTACTCCGCAGCACGGCGTCTATGCCGTCGAAGAGGATGCGGTCTCCGTATTTGAGATAAAGTCCTTGCACGTTAATCATAAGCTGCAAAGAACGGAAAGAATTTGGTAATGGAGGCATGTGAGCAGGGTCGAACTCCGGTGAGTGAGCAGAGTCGAACTCCGGTGAGTGAGCGGGGCCGAACTCCGGTGAGTGAGCGAAGTCGAACTCCGGTGTCTTGGAAGCAGGCAGGTTCTATTTGGCTATTGAAGCAAGCAGCAATGCCTTAATAGCCTTAATAGAACGCGGGCTTCGGCAAACTCAGCCTGACAGATGACGCGGGTTTTCGCGGGTTTTTAGCGGGTTTAACCTGATGTCCCGTTTTATGAGGCAACATGCAGCCGATTCCATGAGCCTCCCCGCCAGTGTAAGCGAAGTTGATGTTAAAAGACCTTAGTTTTATCCAAAGTAAAACTACTTATCCAAAGTAAAGCTAAAAGTAGAGCCCACACCGGGCGTAGAGCGCAGGTGGATGTTATGGCCGTGTGCTTCGATGATGTGTTTGACGATGGCGAGGCCCAGGCCGGTGCCTCCCTGCTCGCGGGAGCGGCTTTTGTCCACGCGGAAGAAGCGTTCGAAGACGCGGGGCAGGTGTTTTTCAGCTATGCCGATGCCGTTGTCGGTTACTTCAACCAGGACGTGATGCTCCATGTCGTAGAGGCCTATGGTCGTCTTTCCGCCTTCGCGGCCGTATTTGATGGAGTTGTTCACCAGATTCAGCAAAACCCTGCGGATGCGGTCTTTATCGGCATACACCTTGCAGGGGCGCAGAGAGCCGGCTTTTACGCTCAGGTTGATTTGCTTTCCGGAGGCCTTCATTTCCATGTCTTCGAAGACCTCCTCCACCAGCTCGGCCAGATCAAACCTGCGCTTATCCAACAGGAGTTCGCCGGATTCCATGCGCGAGATGATTTCCAGGTCTTGCACGATGACGGAAAGCCGCTCTACGTTTTTGGCTGCCCGCTCCAGATAGCGGCGGTTGATGTCGGGGTCTTCCAGGCCGCCATCGAGCAGG
Organism: Saprospiraceae bacterium; assembly: GCA_015494245.1. Taxonomy (GTDB): domain Bacteria; phylum Bacteroidota; class Bacteroidia; order Chitinophagales; family Saprospiraceae; genus WGBN01. Next base: position 2,739 of record WGBN01000050.1, read on the forward strand.
ACGTCGAGATAGCCCTGGATGTTAAAAATGGGTGTTTTCAGCTCGTGGGAGATGTCGCCGAGAAAGCGGCGGCGATAATTTTGCCAACTTTTGAGTTTGTCCAGTTCTTCATTGCGCTGCTCGATCCAGGCGCCGACTTCGCGCTCCACTTCATCCAGGGCATCCCTGCCGGCCGATCGGGGGGGCGGCTGTGCTCCGGGTTTCAATTTGTGTTTGTGGATGAGTTTGTAGATCAGTTTTACCTTTCGGTAAATGTAGAACCGGAAGAGGTAGAGCACAATGCCATACGAAAACAACACGCCTCCCACGCCCAACAGAGCCAACATGCCCCAAGACAGCGGTAGCCAGCCCGACAGTTTCAACAGGCAGGCAAAGAGCAGCCAGACCAGGCCCGTCAGAGCGGCGGCAAAAGCGGCTACATCGCGGGGACCGAGGTTTTTGATTTTTGTTTTTAGGAAGCTCATGTTTTGGCAATGGTTCATTAAGAATTTAGACGGTAATGCCAATAGAACGCGGATGACGCGGATTGTGCGGGTTTTCGCGGGTTTTAGCCAGTTCAACTTGATAGCCTGGTTTTCGATGGAGACAGATAGTCAAAAACTTAATAACCACTAAGGTTCTAACCCTCTAAGCTATACCCCACGCCCTTGACCGTTTTGATGTAGCCTTCTCCGAGTTTAGCGCGCAGCTTGCGGATGTGGACATCTATGGTGCGGGCCCCGACGATGACGTCGGCTTCCCAGACGGAGGCGAAGATTTCTTCGCGGGTAAAGACC
>WGBN01000051.1 GCA_015494245.1 Saprospiraceae bacterium
GCCCAACACCATGAATAAAACCAACTTCCACCGTTTGGCAAAATTCGTTCCGACCAAACAAATCTCTCCGGAAATCTCCCAAAAACTCGATGCCATCCTTACCGCATCAATGACACCCTCCTGACAATACCATTTTCGCCCAAAGCCCTACCTTTGGCAAAAACTCATAAGTCCATGAAACAATTGTTACTCTCTACCCTCATCGCTCTTCTCGCCCTGCCCGCCTTTGCCCAGGTCGAAGAAGCCGACCTCCTCTTTCACTGGGAAGACAACTCCCTGCCCGAAAACAACTGGCTACACAGCCGCTACAACGAAGTCTGGGGCTTCGTCCAGGACGGTCGCGAATATGCCGTCATCGACTCTACCAATGGCACCCATATCTTTGACGTTACCGATACCGAAAATGCTTATGAAGCGGCTTACATCCCCGGAAAGTACCAGGGCAGCGGCCTCGTCCATCGCGATTTTCACGACTACAACGGCTACCTCTATGCCGTAGCTGATGAAGGCGCCAGCAGCCTCCAAATCATAGACATCAGCCAGTTACCCGATGCAGCTCCCGTGGTCTATGACAGCGACCAACTCATCGTGCGGGCACACAACATCTTTATAGACTCCTCCGAAGCTAAGCTCTATGCCCTTGGCGTTACCACGCCGCTGGCGCTTTTCTCCGTCTGCGTATATTCCCTCGATGACCCCGTCAATCCCATACCCCTGGGCTGCTATCCCAATGCCTCAGTATCCATTCCCTACGTGCACGATGCCTTCATCCGCCACGACACAGCCTGGCTCAACTGTGGCAACTACGGACTCTACATGGTGGATTTCAGCACACCTGAAAGCCCCGTCATCCTCGGCACCATGGACGGCTATCCCCAGGAAGGCTACAACCACTCCGGCTGGATGCACGAAACCCTGCCCTACTACTACATGGCCGACGAAACCCTCGGCTCCGACCTCAAAGTGGTGGACGTCAGCAACCCCCAGGACATGCAGGTCGTCAACACCTTCAACAGCGAACCCGCCGATGGCGGTCCGGTCATACCCCACAATCCCATCGTGCGGGGACACTACCTCTACGTCTCCTACTACTACGAAGGCCTGCAGGTCTATGACATCAGCGACCCCGTCAACCCCCAGCGCGTACTCTACTACGACACCTATCCGGACGATGTCAATGTCAATCAATTGTTCTTCCAGGGAGCCTGGGGCGTCTATCCCTTCCTCCCCTCCGGCCACATCCTCGTCTCCGATCTCAACAATGGGCTCTTCGTTACCAGTGGCGTAGAACCTCCCGTGAGCGCGCCTCTTACGCTTTTACCCGATATCACCGAGCCCATAGTTGAAGCCGGCCCCAATCCCGTACAGGGAGAGTTTTTCGTTCACATACGCAACAAGCAGGGCAGGCAACGCGTCTCCCTGAATCTCTTCAATATGCAAGGGCAGTTGATACAGCCTTTCGGCAAATTCGAGCTCAATGCAAACGGAGAACACTACGGCTTCCTTCAGCTTTCGCCAAATGTTCCCGCCGGCACTTACTTACTGCAAGCCGTCTTTGACAATGGAGAAGTGCATGCAGAGAAGTTGATTGTTGGGAAGTGATCTAAGTTGGTGGAAGCGGTGGAAGCGGTGGAAGTGGTGGAAGTGGTGGAAGTGGTGGAATTGGTGGAATTGGGGTGTTTTGGTTTTACAGCATTTTTCCTGCCTGCCCCGCTGTCGGGTGAGCTTAGCCGAACTCCCCTCTAACTCCCCGAGCAGGGAGAACCGGCCGCCCGCGAAAAATGCAAAGGTTTTGATATGAGCCTGTACGACCCAATAGGAAGTACAGCTTTATATCTATTGTTACCTTTTCGGCTTTTTGTTATATTTTTTGATTGAAGAACAAGGAACACCGATTAACGATTTTAGAAGTATTTGCGATTGTTTGATTTTGCGTCCTTGCGCCTTTGCGAGAATTTTTAAAGATTTTTTCAAGAAAATCCCAATTCTCTTAAAACAAGGGGGCCTCACCCCACGCTATATCTGTGCAGCCTGAAGCCCACCTAACAAACCTATATGCAAGAGGGCAAAGTCATAGCGGATGGGATCTTTTTCATCGAAGCTGCGCAAGGTACGCGTCAATTCAAGGGCACTTTTCCAATCGGCCTGCTTGCGGGTGATGAGCCCGAGTTCGAGCGCTACGCGCTGTACGTGCGTGTCATAGGGGATGACCAATTGGCGGGGAGCGATGCGCTTCCACAGGCCGAAGTCCACCCCCCGCTCATCGCGGCGCACCATCCAGCGGAGAAACAAGTTGATGCGCTTGCAAGCTGAATTGCGCTCGGGCGTGGGCAGATGCTTGCGCGTGCGAAGAGGAGCCGAAGGCAGAGAAAAAAAATCGCAGTGAAAACCGCGCAGGGCAGGCTCCACCGTTTCGTCTCCTTCCTGCAGGTATTTGGCGAAAGCCTCTTCCAGACTCTCATGCTCGCGATAGTAATGTTGCAGGTATTCCAAAAAATACAGCGCATCCGCCGGCTGAAAAGTGCGGTGGTAGTACGCGGCAAAGCGCTCCCGCTCCCGCTTGCTGTGGTACAAAACAAACTCATGCGGAGAAAATTCCATCAACTCCATAGCCCACATAGCACTCTTGATGATGGTCCTTCGCAAGCCCCAGGCTATGGTACAGGCCCAAAAACCGGCAATCTCTATATCCTGCAACTTCTCAAAACGATGCGGCACGCTGATGGGGTCCGAAGGTATAAAATCGGGGCGATTGCAGAGATCGGTATGCTCTTCTAATAGGTTATGTATATCAGAATGAGTCATAACTGCCAGGCATTTGCCACATCCGGACAAAGGAATACAATCGCAAGACCGTATTTTTCTAAGGACGCCCGATAATGCCACCAATCGGAATCTACGGCATTATAAATAACTGCATCTCCCTCAAAAGCTAAAGCCACAGCCACAAATTTTCGGTCATCCTCATCAAAACCGGATAAGTCAGAATCAGCAGGAAAATTTTCAAAGCCCAGGCTTTCATGCGGCCTTATGGCAATTTTACGAAGATGATTTATACTCCCTTGACGTTCATGCAACCACCTGAAAAAATAATCGCCCAATCCGGGCTCACCTGAATAGTTGGCGTGCTTTTCATATTCGGCCCAAATCAAACCAAGATCATCCAATAAAACCAGGCCGGCTTTCGCATCATTCAGGCATTCTACACAGGCCTCTATACAATCCGGCATCTCATCATACTCACCTTTGCGATTGTTAGCGACCACCAGCACATTGGTATCTAAAACAAAAGCACTCATGAAATGCCGGCTTTTTTCTTGCGCTGAATCTCGGCTTTCATCTGTCGATAAATTTCCTCAAAAGGGTCTCCAAAAAATCCCTCCGGCCAATTGACGATATGCCCGAAGTCATCTGTTTGTAAAGCCCGAATCTGCGAAAGGCCGGACTCCACATCCGTTGAGCAAAAGTACAAAGCTGCCTCGCTGGGGTTTAGCGCTTCCTCGGCCATTCGTCTCTGTAAGCGTTTCAGCAAATACTCACTGTGACTTTCCAAAATAATCTGGATGTTTCTTTCATTGATTGCATGGATAAACACGTCTGCCAAACCTGCCTGCACTGTCGGATGCAAATGGATTTCCGGCTGCTCCAAAATAACCACAGAACCCTTGGGCACATAATAACAAAGAGCAAGCACGGGCAAAATTTGCGAGATGCCAAACCCCACATCGGTGAGCAAAACCTCTGCAGAACGCTCCGAACGCCTCACCCACACCTGAAATATCTTATTGCTTTTGCTGCGGGAAACCGGCCTGACTTTAAAAGAATGAATCAAACCAAGCTCTTTCAACCAGGATGCTATCAACTCCTCCAAATCCAATCGCTTATTCTTCCTCCTGAAAACATAACGATCGCCCTTTTCTTTTGAAGCCAAAATAGCCCTAATTACAAACTCTCCGCGTTTGCCCATATCCACAGGATCAGCGCCTGTCCAATGATACTGACGCTTGGGATATTCACGCAAAGGACCGAGGTAAAAGACTCGTTGAAACAAACGCTCAAAAGCCAGCTCAAAATCAGACAAAAATCCTGCATTTCTATAGTAAGCCCGCACCTCATCGGGGAATCCATAGCATTTGGCCGGAGGCGGCAAAGGCCCAACCTTTCCCGGCTTCGCACGCTTAAAGGTAAAACGACCCTCCGGCTCTGCGATCAGACGGTATCCTTCTTTGCGCTCGTTGCTGTCGTCCCGCTTCATTCCAAAGGCCAGATGGCCCAACTCGTATTTCATTTCTTCCACATACATTTTCCTTCCTCCGGGAGCCTCTGCTATTTTTGCACTAAAAGAAAGTTTGCTGCCCTCTGTGACGAGTTGAGCAACATTCACATCACTTACAATCATCTGCTCTACCTGCGTACTGTCTATGTCTTCAACAAACATTTCTTCAGGCAAACGCCAGGACAAAGTCCATCCCAGACGTTCCTCAGAGACTTTGCCCTCCTGCTCTGAGCCCGACTGCTCATCAGCCTTTTCTCTCGTCAAAATTTCTGAAAAAGAGCCCAGGTCAACCAAGCTGCGTTCGTCTCCGAAATCAAGCGGCAAACGCCTGTCCGGAGAATCCGTAGTCTGCTTGAGCATCAAAAGAAACTGTAAAAGACTGGTCTTCCCCGAGCTGTTAGGCCCAAAGAAAGCCGTAATCGGAGCCAGATTAAGCGACCCCGTAGAACGCCAGGATTTAAAGTTCTCTATGTCAAGCTGCAGAATCATGGCGACAAGATAAGCAATTATCCCAAGCCCTGCAAACTTTCCTCCAGAATCTGAATCTTCTTCAGCCCGTCGGCCAGCTTGGCGCGCTCGCGCTCTACGACAGCAGCGGGAGCATTGTTTACAAAGCGCTCGTTGGCCAGCTTTTTCTCAATGGAGGCGACAAAACCCCGATAGTAGGACAGCTCTTTTTCCAACTTGGCTCGCTCGGCGGCCGTATCGGTTTTCTGCTCGAATTTGGCAAAAAATTTGTCTTTGCCGGAGAGAAAAGCACGGGCGCCTTCCACATCCGAATCAACCAACTCAAAGGATTGGACGTGTGCCAGTTTGGATATCATTTGGCGAAAGCCGGACAAAGAAAACAGTTCCTCTACGTAAGGGCTTTTTTGGGCGTAAAGCTCGATGGGGTCTTTGCTCTTCAAGCCCCAGGAAGTGCGTTGGTCGCGAATTTTGCTGACGAGCTCGCGGGCGCTGTCCACCTGAGCGATGAACTGCTCATCAAAGGTACCCGTCTCGGGATAGGAGCTGACGACACAATCCTCGCCTTCGGCCCGTTCGCGCAACTGCTGCCAAATCTCTTCCGTAACGAAGGGCATGAAGGGATGCAAGACGCTCATCATGCGCTCAAAAAGGGAGAGGGTGTGCTCGTAGATTTTGTCAGAGACAGGTTTGCCGAAAGGCGGCTTAACCATCTCCAGATACCATGAACAGAAGTCATTCCAAATAAAACTATACAAATCCATAATGGCATCCGAAAGGCGGTATTGGCTGTAGTAGCCCTCCAATTTAGAGAGCAGCTGATTGAATTTGTTTTCCAGCCAGCTCACGGCCAGTTGTTGCACGGCCAGCAAATCGGCATCTTCCTCCCCGGCTGCGACCTCCCAGCTCTTGACGAGGCGCAGGGCGTTCCACATTTTGTTGCAGAAATTGCGGCCCTGCTCACAGAGTGCGCTTTCATTTAAGACCTTGCCCGTCTTGGGGTCTATGGGTGCATCAAAAATGATGTCATTGCCTGCGGAAGTACTGCTCAAAAGGCCGAAGCGCACGCTGTCGGCCCCATACCGGCTGATGAGCTCCAGGGCATCCGGCGAGTTGCCCAGCGACTTGCTCATCTTGCGGCGCTTGTTGTCGCGCACCATGCCCGTGAAGAAAACGTCGCGGAAAGGCATGCGGCCGTGTTCTTTGACCCAATCCTCACCCAACAGTTCTCCCGAATATTCATAGCCCGACATGATCATGCGTGCCACCCAGAAGAACATGATGTCCCAGCCCGTTACCAGCGCATTGGTCGGGTAATAATAACGCAATTCATCCTGGCGCTCAAAGCCATCAAAGACCGTGATGGGCCACAGCCAGGAAGAGAACCAGGTATCCACCACATCTTCCTCCTGCTGCAGGTCTTCCATTTGCAAATCGGGTTTGCCGAGTTTTTCGCGGGCCTGCTGCAGGGCTTCTTCGGGCGTCTCGGCCACAAAGACCTCATCGCCGTAATACCAGGCGGGAATGCGCTGCCCCCACCACAATTGACGGGAGATGCACCAGTCGCGCACGTTTTCCTCGCGCAGCCAGGAGTAGTACATGTTCCAGAAGTGTTCGGGAAAGAAACGAACTTCCTTTTTCCTCACGGCCTCCAGCGCCATTTTGGCAAAGTCTTCCATTTTGAGGAACCACTGTAAGCTGAGACGCGGTTCCACCACGGCATGAGTGCGCTCGCTGCGACCGACCTTGTTGGTGTAATCTTCGACTTTCACGAGGTGGCCCTGTTGCTGCAGTTCTTCGGCTATGAGTTCGCGCACTTCGAAGCGGTCTTTTCCGATGTAGAGCTGAGCGGCTTCGCTCATGGTGCCGTCTTCGTTGAAGACATCTATCACCTCCAGTTGGTGGCGTTGGCCGATTTCGTAGTCGTTGACGTCGTGAGCGGGGGTTACTTTGAGGGCGCCGGTACCGAATTCGCGCTCCACATAAGCGTCGAAGATGATGGGCACGGAGCGGCCGATCAGGGGCACCAAAGCCCGTTTGCCCTTGAGATGAGCATAGCGCTCATCCTCGGGATGCACGGCCACGGCGGTATCTCCCAAAATCGTTTCGGGGCGGGTGGTGGCGATGGTAATCCACTCGTCTTCACTGCCCTCAATGCGATAGCGAACGTGATACAGTTTCGAAGCTTCCTCGCTGTAAATGACCTCTTCGTTGGAGAGCACCGTTTTGGCGACGGGGTCCCAGTTGGTCATGCGCAGGCCGCGATAGAGGCGCCCTTTGCGGTATTGGTCCACAAAGACTTTGATGACGGCCCGCGAGAGCGAAGGCTCCATGGTAAAGCGGGTGCGCTGCCAGTCGCAGGAAGCGCCGAGGCGCTTGAGCTGCTCGAGAATGATGCCCCCGTATTTCTCCTTCCACTCAAAGGCGTATTTGAGAAATTCCTCCCTGCCGATTTCAGATTTTTTGAGGCCCTTTTCGCGCAACAGCTTTACGACTTTAGCCTCCGTAGCGATAGAAGCATGGTCTGTGCCCGGCACCCAGCAGGCATTCTTCCCCTCTTTGCGCGCCTTGCGGATGAGGATATCCTGAATGGTGTTGTTGAGCATGTGCCCCATGTGCAGCACGCCGGTTACATTCGGCGGCGGGATGACGATGGTATAAGGCTCCCGCTCATCGGGCTCGGAATGAAAGTAGTTCTTTTCCAACCAGTGGGCGTACCACTTGTCTTCAACTTCGGCAGGCGTATATCGCTTCGGCAGGTTCATCTAAGGCTGTTTTCGTTCTCTGAATGAGGGGCAAAGATACGAAGAATTGCGAGAGCAAAACGGCCTGCCCTGCCTCTCAGTACCTGAATTCATGCACCTCCGCTTCCCCCTTTCTGCGGGCAAACACCACGAACAGCCGGTCATACACCTCCTCGGGCAGGGTCTCGTATTTGTCGCTGCCACTGAGCATATTCAGCAACTGCGGGATGGTGTTGGAATGCCCCACGATAAAGACTTTCGCGCCCGGGTCTTTCAAAAAAATCGTATCCAACAACTGCCCCTGCTTATCCGGTTCGTAGCCGGCAACGGGTACCTCATAGCGCATATTCAGCGGCTGCAGGGTACTCATCGTGCGGCGATAGGGCGTGGTAAAGCCGATGTCCAATCCACAGTCTCCGACAATGGTCGCCAGGCGATGGGCGCGCCAGCGGCCATCATCCGTCAGGCCAGGGTCTTTGCCTCCCTCGGCCTTCTCGGCATGGCGCACGAGAAAGAAGACGGTAACGGCACTGTCTTCGGGAAAGGGTATGGTATCTCCAAGCGTCGTTATCAGACCTTTTTCTGTGGCTTTCGCCAAATAAGGCAGGCCCTCGCCCGCCCGATCGCCGGCGGTAGTACACTGCTGCAGCGCCACCGCCAGCGCTATGAGGATGAAGAGATGTTTCATGCTTCCGCGTTTTTAGGTGCGCAAAATACGGAAATGAATGGAGAAAGGTAAACATTTTTATCATTGTAGAGACGCAATGCATTGCATCTCTACAATGATAAAAATGTTTACCGCGATACACCTTCATCCTCAGAATCACGGATTACACAAATTGACACAGATTGGACCGATTCCCCCGATTCCCCCGATTCCCCCGATTTCACCGATTCAACCGCTTTCACCGCTTCCACCGCTTCCACCGCTTTCACCAACAGACAACC
>WGBN01000052.1 GCA_015494245.1 Saprospiraceae bacterium
CTCGAAGACCAGCGCCCGGACGAAGGAAATGAGCTGGCGTTGCCCCACGGAAAGGCGGGCGCCGCGTTCCATGACTTCAAAATCATAGCCTTTCGGCAAACGCATGATGAACTCATGGGCGCCAATCATTTTTGCTGCGCGCTCCACCTGTGCAGGCGTGATGGAAGGGTCGCGCAGGGTGATGTTTTCGAAGACCGTGCCGGTGAAGAGAAAAACATCCTGAGGGACCATGGCAATGCGACTGCGCAGGCTCTTGAGCTCGTACTCGCGAATGTCGCGCCCGTCTATGCATATCCTCCCCTTTTGGATTTCGTAAAAGCGGTTGATGAGGTGGACGATGGTGGTTTTGCCGGAGCCGGTGCTGCCCACGAGGGCCACCGTCTGGCCGGGTTTGATGTGGAAAGAGAGCCCGTGCAGCACTTCGTGCTCACCGTCGTAGGAGAAGTACACCTGCTCGAAGCGCACATCGCCCTGCAATTTTGTGGCCTGTACCTTGCCTTCGTTGGGGATGTAGGCCCTGGTGTCGAGAATGGCGAATACGCGACCCGCTGCAATGAGCCCCATTTGTACGGTGTTGAAGCGGTCGGCGAGAAAGCGCATGGGGCGGAAGAGCATGCTGAGGTAGAGCGGAAAAGCGACCAAAGAGCCGAGGGTGATGCTGCCGCCGAGCACGCCGCGGGCACCCCACCAGAGCATCATCCCGAGGGCCAGGGCGGAGAGGATTTCGATGGCCGGAAAGAAAATGGCGTAGTAAAACAGCGCCTTGAGGTTGGCGTTGGTATAGGTCTGGTTGAGCTGACTGAACTTCTCAAACTCCTGTCTTTCAGCCGTGAATATCTGCACGATGCGCATGCCGGAGATGTGCTCTTGCAGGAAGGCGTTCATCCTGGAGAGCAGGGCGCGTACCTGCCGGAAGGCGTGTTTGATGCCCTCTTTGAAGAAATAGGTAGCCAGCAACAGTAGAGGCATAACGCCCAGACTGATGAGCGCCAGCTGCCAGCTCGACCAAAACATGACGATCAGCACGGCGAGTACCATGAGTAGATCGGACACGATGGTCAGAGCGCCCTCGGAGAAAACCGTGGCGATGGTCTCCACGTCGTTGATGGTGCGCGTGGTGGCCGTGCCGATGGGCGTTTTATCGAAATACGAAGGCCGCAAATGCACGAAATGGTCGAAGACCTTCACCCGCAAATCCCGTATGACCGATTGGGCCAGCCAGTTGGAGAGGAAGGTGAATCCATAGCGCATCAGCGATTCGCCTGTCAGCAGGGCCAGCAGGATGTAGATGGTGCTCTCAATTCCACGCAGGTCGAATTGATAGATGTACTCATCCACCAGCTTTTGAATGAAGTAGGGCCGCAGCGCTGCCGCAGGGGCCAGCAGCATGGCCAGCAGCAGGCTGCCGATCAGCGCTTTGCGCCAGGGCCGCGCCAGGCGGACCAGCCTGGAAAAGATTTGGAAGTTGGAGGTGTTGGCTGACATGCGTCTTCGATATGCCGGAGCTACAGCAGCCCCGCGTCTGCAAAGCTATAAAATTTATCGCCCGCAATGATGAGGTGATCGAGAACGGTGATGTCGAGCAGTTCTCCGGCTTCCTTGAGTTTGCGGGTCAGCCTTACGTCCGTTTCACTGGGGCGGCAGGCTCCGGAGGGGTGGTTGTGGGCCATGATGACGGCTGAGGCCCCTTGCTCCAGCGCTTTGCGGAAGAGCAGGCGGGGGTCCACGACGGTGGCGTTGAGGCCTCCGCTGCTGAGGGGTATTTTGGCCAGCACCTGATTCTGGCGGTTGAGCGCGAGGATGTAGAAGGCTTCCTGTGGCAGGCCGTACAGCAGCGGAGCCAGCAGGCGATAGGCGTCCTTGCTTTCTTTGATTTTGGCTTTTTGCTCGGGCATTTGCAGCTGGCGCCGGCGGCCCAGCTCGAGGGCGGCGACAATGGTTACGGCTTTGGCCCGGCCGATGCCTTTGATTTGCATGAGGTCGTTGGGGCTGCGCTCGCCCAGGGTGTTGAGGTTGCGATTGCTGTTTTCTAAGAGTTGCCGCGCCAGGTCGAGGGCGGAGTGCGTCCGCGTTCCCGAGCCGAGCAGGATGGCCAACAGCTCTGCGTCCGTTAGCTTTTGGACGCCTAAGAGGAGGAGTTTTTCGCGGGGGCGTTCTTCTTCCGCCCAGTACTTGATGCCGGGTCGCTTGATTTCGTACTTCATGTCTATGCGCTTTGAGCACCCGCCCGCAGGGCAAAAGCCAACGAGCAGGCCTCCGCACGGACGCAGCCGGCTGCGTCTGTGTGGAGTTGGGTGTAAGCGCATGCATTCCGTCAGATGGAAAAATCACTTTGGAGGAAGAGAACTTCTCTACAAAGCGACAGGTCAAAGATAGGGAATTTTTGTGAGATGGTACTTATAAGCGGGCTAAAGCCCGCTGTACTTATGGGCGGGCTGAAGCCCGCCCAACAACGCTAAACACTAACCCTCAATCCAAATACCTATACTGATTCAACTTCAAGGCCACGGCGATGAGCAGGGTAAAGCCGAGCAGGGCGGAGCCGCCCTTGCTGATGAAGGGCAGGGGGATGCCGATGACGGGCATGAGGCCCATGGTCATGCTGATGTTTACGAAGAAATGGACGAACAGCAGGCCCGCCACGCCGTAGGTGAAGGCTCTTGCAAAGACCGATCGCTGCCGCTCGGCCAGGATGGTCAGCCGCAGGATGAGGGCGAGGAAAAGCCCGATCACCAGCAGGCTGCCTATGAAGCCCTGCTCTTCGCCTATGGTGCTGAAGATAAAATCGGTGGCCTGCTCGGGTACGAAGTTGCCCCGCGTCATGGAGCCGCCGAGTGCGCCTTTGCCGGCGAAGCCGCCGGAGGCTATGGCCATTTTGGATTGCAGCAGGTTGTACAGCGAGCCCTGGGGGTCGCATTTCTCGGGATTCAGCCAAACGTTGATGCGGTCTTGCTGGTGGGGCTTGAGCACTTTGGTGAAGCCGTAATGCACGCCCCAGGCAAAAAGAAAAGCCAGTAGCAGGCTCATGGGCATGAGGGTGGAGAGATTGCTACGGGCTTTGAAAAACCAGTAGAAAGTCAGCAGCACAAAGGGGATGCCGCTGAGCAGCAGGGCCATTGGCAATTGCTCCCGCCAAAAGGCCTGCCAAACCGACAAAGCCGTGAGTGCCAGCCAGAGCAGGAATCGGAGCAGACGGAACTCGCGAAAGCGGAGCAGGTACAACAGGTTGGCACCCATCAGCATGAAAATCAGAATGAGCACCGGCTCGTACAAGATGCCCAAGATAAGCAGGGCAAAAGCCGAGAAGAACAGGATGTAGTAAGAGGATGGCAGGCCTTCGCGATACATGGGCACGAGAAAGGCCGTAAACGTCAGGGCCGAGCCGGCATCGGGCTGCAGCATGATGAGCGCTACGGGAGCACCCACAAGGGCAAAGGCGTACCACTGCGAAGACCACTTCTTCATGTTGACGCGGTAGGTGGCGAGGTAGGCCGCCAGGGCCAGGTTGGTAGCAAATTTGGCCAGCTCGGAAGGCTGCAGCGTAAAGCCCCCAAAGTAAAACCAGGCCGTAGCGCCTTTGATTTCTTTGCCGAGGAAGAGCACCAACACCAGCAATACCAGGCCCAGACCGTAAAAGAGATAGGCATACGTCTGCCAAATCTTCCAATCCATCAGCAGAATGACCAGCATGAGGCTGAAGGAGATGCCTATCCAGATGGTTTGCTTGCCGGCGGGCGTGTTCAGGAGGAAGTCGGAAAAGCCGTTGATTTCCTGTGCGCTGTTGTAGCTGACTACGTAAATGGCATACCAGCCGATGGCCATTAAGGCTAAGTAGAGCGAGAGTACGGACAGGTCAATATTGAGTCTTTTGCGCATAAGGGCTCCTCCCTAATAGACTAACTCCTCGGGCTTGATGGTGTTGTCGAGGGTGATGTAGGCGCCCGGATAGTCTTGCTTGATGAGCTGCAGAATGCGCAGGGCGTCGAGTTTGGTTTCAAAGGCTCCGACGCGAATTTTGTAGTAGGGCTGGCTGTGTACCCACTTGGCAGACAGGCTGGGGTAGAGCGAGCGGAAGCGCTGCAACTCCCGTTCCATGCGTTGGCGGTCGGTGGTCGCCAGCAGTTGGATGCGCCAGCCTGTAACGGTTGTGCGTTCTTTATGGATGCTGATGTAGCGCTGCATCATTTGCTCGATGAGCGGCGATACGTGCAATTCTATGTTGCTTTGCGCCGGGCTGTATTTGGCGAAAGCCGGAAGAAAAAACAAGACAAATAACAGGCGTCGCATATTCAGATTTTGAGCTAAATTACGAAAGATTTACGACTTGACCAAAAGCGGGCCGGAGGAAGTGCCGAGGCGGTCTGCGCCGGCTTCTACGAGTTCTTGTGCGAATTCGGGTGTGCGGATGCCTCCGGAGGCTTTTATTTTGATGCCTTTCGGCAAACATTTTCGCAACTTGCGCACGACCTCCACGCTGGCGCCCGGGCCGTTGAAGCCTGTGGAAGTCTTGACGTAATCAACTCCCAACTCGGCCGACAGCTCACAGAGGCGCTTCATCTCCTCGTCGCTGAGCAGGCCGGTTTCGATGATGAGCTTGATGACTTTGCCCTTGAGGTGAGCGACGCGAATGACGGCGTCCATATCGTTGCGCACGGCATTCCAGCGGCCGCTCTTTACGGCGCAGAGGTTGACCACCACATCCAGCTCTTCGGCTCCGTCGTTGATGGCTTTTTTGATTTCCTCCACCTTGGCTGCCGAGCAGGAATACCCCATGGGAAAGCCAATGACAGTAGCTACCGCTACCGAAGAATCGGCCAGGGTCTCAGAAGCCAGGGGCACGTAAAAGGGCGGTACGCAAACGGCAGCGAAGCCAAATTGCATGGCTTCGCTGCAGATGCGCTGGATGTCTTCCTCTTTGCAGTCGGGTTTCAAAAAGGTGTGGTCAATTTTTTGGTTCAGCTCCATAGAGGTCTTCGGGTTTTCGCAGTGTTTTGAAAAGTGTGTTATTTCTTGCCGTGGCAATGTTTGTATTTCTTGCCGCTGCCGCAGGGGCAGGGGCTGTTTCGGCCGGGCGGCGTGCCGGTGATGG